>DASYNU010000195.1:0-36803 GCA_036008345.1 Bryobacteraceae bacterium | reverse complement strand
TGCTCACTAGTCGCATGTGGCTTCGCCAGTTGCGTCAGCATCGCAGTCATGTTGGCCAGGATGGCTTCAAACTTATTTTCGAGGAACTGCACGTCGCGCTGATCAAAGGATGCCCCCTGAGGCACGGATGTGCCCGCCTGCACTGACCGAGCGAGCCCGGCCAGCTCCCGAATTGGTATTTCCTTCCCGACAGCATTTCGGAACTTCAAGGTGGGCACCGTCTCTATCACCGTCTCGATGAGCCTGTGAGTCGTAGCGATCCCACCGGCCAACTTGGCCATCCGCCACATCGTCTCGCAGCTCTGTTCCATGTGCCGAGGCTACTATGTGCCATTTTGCGACTCATGCCATAGCCGGCCGGTGCTCGATCCCCACACGTTGCATGGGTTCCTTTGTCATTTGACGGCTGGAAAGTTACGCAAAATGATGCTTGCGAGATTTTGAAGTGCCCCCCTTAAGCCGCGAGTACCTTTAGCGGTCTTTCCCCGCCGCAGCCTTTTCCTCGGCTCGCGCGCCGCGGAGCATGTCCAACAGCGAGTAGTTGCCCTCATGGCAGGCGTACTCGTAGAGGGGCCCGGGCGCGCGGCTCAAGATAATCTCGCCGGTCCACGGCTTAACGAACGCGGTTGGGTCATCCACAGTGAAGCGATACTGGATGGTGTTCGCGTCCAGCAGCTTGAAGTGCTCGATCAGGTGCAGGTTGCGGTCCGATCCGCGGAAATGTGTTTTGTCCGTGAAATTCGTGGTATCGACCACCAGCGTGTCGTCCTCCCAGTGGCCGACCGGATCGCCCATCCATTGCCGGATTGAGGAAGGAAGGTGCGGACGTTCGTCCAGCGGAACGATTCGCACGTCGTGGATCATTTCGACGTCGATGGCGACGTAGTCGCGTGTCTGGACGATTTGATAGTTGTTGTTGTAAGGGCCGGCAATCATCGGCGGGCCGGCGGTGGGCCAGACGATGCAGCGGATCGGCAAGGTGAAGTCTTCCGGCCCCTCGGGGCGCCGCTCTGCAATGGCCGCGCGTGCCGCCGTATCATTGCGCGCCTGGGGCGTGAGCGGAGGAATTCTTCCGTCGGCGGGGTCCACCACAATGGACGTACGGAGGTTGGAATAAACCTTGCTTCCGCGGTCGAACCAGGCCTCATTGTAGGCGCCGTTCACGTCGTCTTGCGGGGTTGCGCCGCGCCGGTCGCGATTCGCCCGCTCGAGCGCGATCCTGGTGAACTCGGCTGCTTCTTGGGCGCTGAAGAATTCCTTTCTGGCAACCTCCCTGGGGCGCTCGAATGGCGTGAGCGTGGCGTTGCTCCAGATGCCCTGGAAGTCCGGACGGCCGGCGGCCGTTCGCGGCGCGGCTTGCGCTTTCGCCGTGCCCGCCCGTGCGGAGCGTGCAGTTGGCGGCTGTGCCTCAGTCTGCGCGGTCGAGTGTGCCGGACCAAGAAATGCGGTTGCGGCGGCGAGTAAAAAGAAAGAGCAGCGACTCATTGGAAACCGCCTCCACGTTCCCGCTGCGATCGGGCATTTCATGAAGTTCGTTGACGTAGTATACACCGTCAGATTACTCCAGGTGCGGCAGCGGTTCCTATGGACATGGATGCAACATGAGCATGCCGAGCCGATCCGGCGCGTGGTTGGCGACGATGCACAGGCGATTGCCGAGCGCGGCGGCGGCTGGAGGCTGGGAGACGGTGACCGTGGAAGCGATCGAGACTACGTTTCAAGCAACCGACTGAGTTTATCTGCGCGAGGGCGCGGACCGGGGAAAGAAGTGAAAAATGACATAGACCCAACGTCATTTAGGATGGGGTGGGATCGGCACGACTTGGATGGGCCCGAAAAGCTTACTATCCGATAGAGCACACGAACAAGCCATTACCGTCAAGGTTGCAAGAACCGCTACCGTACCTCCGATAACCTCGCGCGCGTAAACGCCGAATCTGATATCGTCGCATCCGTGACACCGGAACACGCCAAATTTGCCTGCGTAAAGTTGCGAAACAGCCGGTTCGCGGCATCGGCGTCACGCAATGCCGAAAACAGAAAATCAATGGTGGCGCCCGCCGAATCGATGGCTCTCTCTCTATATATATACAGGTAGCACCGGCGTCCCTGCACACGAACGTAGGTCTCGTCCACGCGCCAAGATTTGTTGGCCGGCTTAAGATGCCGCCGCATGCGTCGCTCCAGTTCTGGACCGTACCGCTGCACCCAGCGCCACACGGTTGTAAAACGTGCCCCAACCTCTGCTAAAATTTCCGGGGTAGCCGGGATAGTGGCCCCGTTCTTGACGGCGGCGTTACTTGTACAGGTAGCCGAGTCGCCGCACGTAGCAACCCCTTGAATGGGTGGAAGGGTTGGAACCCGCACCCGGACGAAAGCACGAGCGCAACGGCCACTGAGATCAATGAGAGTTTGGGACGAAGTAGCATCTACAGTACAACGGCTGTTTCAAGAGGAAGCTGTAGGCGCTGACACACGCCCAAGCCGGCCCTCATGTGCTACGTCAGCTTCAGGAAGGAGGATCGAGCACGGGGGGCGTGGACCTTGTTTCGTCAATTTCGTAGTCTCTTACGCGGAGGCGTGGGCTTAAATGCTCGGCATTATCTCCGCGAGCAACCCCTGTCGTCCTTTGCGCTTGAGAGTACCAACACACGAAATAAAACGAAAAAAGAATGATTCGCCCGATTGTTGCTGTCCAGCAGAAATCCGGAACTAGATCCCGCGCAACTGGAAGTTGGAATACTGTTGCATGGCGTCCTTACTAATTGAAAGGTGCGAGCCCGTTGTAAGCTGAATCGGCTGGATGTATTGAGCAGGAAAAAGAACTTGGTCAGATTTCGGGCCGCCACCCGTTGTGAGGAACTAATTGGTAGCACCGCGGCATGTTCGTCCATTGCACTACTTTGCTTTCAGACCTGGATCCGGACAAGTTGACGCCCGAGATATTGGACAACGAAGTGCGCATTGCACGGCAGATCTCGCATCCCAATGTCTGCCGCGTGTACGACATCGGCGAAGCCGAGGGGTCCACTTATTTATCGATGGAATACGTGGACGGCGAGGATCTCGCCTCACTGCTGCGGCGCATTGGTCGGCTGCCGCAGGACAAGGCGCTCGAAATCGCACGGCAGCTCTGCGCCGGCTTGGCCGCGGCGCACGACAAAGGCGTGTTGCACCGGGATCTGAAGCCAGGCAACATCATGCTCGATGGCCAAGGCCAGTTGCGCATCACCGACTTCGGTCTGGCGGGTGTGGCCGGTGAAGTAAAGGACATTCGCAGCGGAACGCCGGGGTACATGGCGCCGGAGCAGCGATCCGGACGGGAGGTAACGGGGCGCAGTGATATTTACGCGCTGGGCGTGGTGCTGCACGAAGTTTTCACTGGGAAACGTCCCTCCGCGGATTTGAGTCATCCCGACTTGGCGACGGAAGTGGATCGCGTGATCCGCCGTTGCCTGGCCGAGGATGCGGCGAAGCGCCCCGCATCCGCGATGCAAGTTGCAGCCGCGTTACCGGGAGGCGACCCGCTCGCGGCGGCGCTCGCAGCAGGGGAAACGCCGTCGCCCGAAATGGTAGCGGCGGCCGGGGATACCGATAGCATCTCGGTGCGGACCGTAGCCATTTGCTTAGCGCTCATCTTCGGCGGATTGGTGGTAGCGGCCGTAGTGGGCGGCAAGGCGAATCTTCTCGCAAAGACCCCTTTCCCGAAGGCGCCGGCGGTTCTAGAGCAGAAGGCGCAGGATATTATCCAGAGTCTCGGGTACACCGAGCCGCCAACCGGCCGCGCTTACGGTTTTTCTTACGCTGAGGACTATCATCGCTACGTGGGGCAGCATGAGAAGCCAGGCACTTATCGGACGCAACTGGCGAATGGGCAGCCACCCCTGATCTATTTCTGGTATCGCCAGAGTCCGCAATACCTCGAAGCGGGCACGATTTCGGAGGACCCATTCGCGGTCGCTTCCGTGGTTTCCCCCAACAACCCGCCGCCGTTCCGCTCCGGAATGGTCAGCCTGAATCTGGATCCGCAGGGGCGCTTGGTCGAGTTCAGCGCTGTCCCGCCACAGGTGGAAGTGCCGGAACCGCCGCACCCAGCCGATTGGACTCTGTTGTTGAGTGCGGCCGCCCTGGACATGACCCGCTTCGCACCCGCCGAGCCGCACTGGATACCATTGGTAAGTTTCGACGCCCGTGCGGCTTGGACCGGCTCGTACGCGCATGCGCCGGAAGTACCGTTGCGGATCGAGGCCGCGTCTTGGCGCGGAAGGCCGGTGAGTTTCCGGGTGATTGGCCCGTGGTCAAAACCCGCCAGGATGCAGCGCCTACCCTGGACGTCAGCCTATGGCGTTGGGTTCACTCTATTCATCTGCGGAACCGTGCCAGCGTTTCCTCATGCGACGTCCATTGGGCAGGAAGGAACTTCAGGGCCACGGTCTGACCTAGCAGCAGATCGTTGACGCGGTACACCTCGCCCATGCCGCCGCGGCCCAGCAGACTCACTACCCGGTAACGTTGTGCCAGCAAGGTGCCCGGCGGGAAGCGGCCCTCGTCCATGTTCTTGGAGGAAGAAAGAGTGGGACTACGCGGCGCGTGAACGGTCTCAGTGGGGGCACTGCCCGCTCCGTCGAGGTGCGCGCCGCATTTGTTGCAGAACTCGCTGTCCTGCGGCGGAGCTGCCGAGCACGACGGGCAAAGCCTCAACTGCCCCTCCTTTCTAGCACAGCTAGTCTATCAGGAGCAGATTGCTTCCACGAGTGTAGCCGAACCCCTTGTGGAGGCGGTTTAAACAGACCACGAAGGTTGTCGAATGGAGAATACCGCTGTCGTGGACCGAATAAGCAACTGGACGAATGGCCAAGAAAGAACCCTTATTGGCCAAGCCCGGCCCCATTCGGTTATTGATGGGACAAACAACCTGTTGCGGTTCTCTCCAGATGGCAAAAAGCTCTCGCTTGTGGTCACAGAGGGAACAAGCCAGAATGTGTGGGTGTACGACCCGCAGCGGGACACGATGATAAGGCTGACGTTCGGCGAGGAGCCTTACAATAATTCACCGATCTGGAGTCCGGACGGCCAGTACATCGTTTTCAGTGCCTTCGGGACAGGGATCTCCTGGACCCGCGCGGACGGGGCCGGCCAGCCCCAGCCGTTGACCCAGAGCAGGGAGTTCCAGGCACCGTGGTCCTTCACGCCGGACGGCAAGCGGCTGGCATATTCGGAGCATCGCGAAAAATGGCAAATCTGGACGCTCCCGCTGGAGGATCAGGACGGGCAGTCGAAAGCGGGTAAGCCCGAGCAGTTTCTGAAGAGCCAGTCCTCCGATTATGCTCCGATGTTCTCGCCCGACGGTCACTGGCTGGCGTATCAATCCGACGAATCGGGGACCAATGAAGTGTACGTGCGAGCCTATCCCCCTCCAGCCTCGGGGCAGGGCCGCAAGTGGCGGATCTCGAACAGTGGCGGCCACGAACCTTTGTGGTCGCGGAATGGCCGCGAGCTGGTGTACCTGGTGGGCGACCAGCTCATGTCGGTGAGCTACTCGATAAACGGAGACTCGTTCGTGGCGGAGAAGCCGCGGGTTTGGATCGCGAAGCTCGGTGGAACCAGCTTCGATCTGGCGCCGGATGGCAAGCGGGTGGCCGTGGTGACGCCGGTGGAATCGAAGGAGGCAACGAAGCCCGACCACGAAGTGACGTTCTTATTCAACTTCTTCGATGAGCTGCGCCGGCGGGCTCCGGTGGCTAAGTGACACGCATGCCATGCTACGATTCCATCTGAGTCAAGTGGTCGGATTCCGCCCGAAGAGTCGGCTTCTCGTCACGTGGCCGTTCAAGTTTGATGATCGCGCCGCGCGCTGTTAAATACAGGCCGATTATGCTCGTAACACGTTCTCGGAGACGTGGCGGCTTCAGCCGCGATGAATCGGTTTAGCTGAGATTACTCGTTTCGCAGTGCCAGCATTGGCTCAACGCCTGCCGCGCGCGAAGCTGGGATCACCGAGGCCAACAGCCCTGCCACGCAGAGCAGCAACGTGGCGAGCGTCAGCCAAACTGGATCCCAAGGCTTAACACCGAACAACTCATTAGTCATCAGCTTGCCGGCCCCGATCGCCGACGGAATACCAAGCGCAAGTCCAATACCGACCTGGGAAAAGGCGCCGCCCAGAACCATCGTCACCACGCCCGCGCGATCCGCCCCCAGCGCCATGCGCACGCCGATCTCGCTCGTCCGCTGTTCCACCGTATAGGCCATCACTCCGTACAAACCCACCGCTGCCAGCACCAGCCCAAGTACCCCAAATAGCATGGTCAGTGTCGCAATCATATTTTCCTGCTGGAAATCCGCGCTCACCACTTCGCTGTATGGATCAACCGCGTAGAGTACAAGGTCTGGATCGACGCTCGCCAGTGCCTTGCGCACGCGCTCTTCTATGCCCGGCTGATTACCCGGCGCCCAGATCACGATGTTGTACAAGTAGTGCGACCAGATTTCACCGCTGCGATAGGCTGGATCGTCGTACTCCACCGTTTGTGCTTCGGGCGCCCAAAACATCGGACGGATGGGATCCTTGTAATCGTAAGTCACATACCGCATGTCCCTCGCAACGCCCACGGTTTCGTAGGTCGCGGAATACTTGATCTTGTCAGGTCCGAAATGCTGCCCGATCCCGTTCTGGCCTTTGAAGAATCTCCTGGCAAACGCTTCATTGATCACCGCCACCTTTCGCGTACCTGCGGTGTCTTCGTCCGTAATGGGCCGGCCGCGAACAATCTTGGCTCCGATAGTCTCGAAAAACCCTGGCATTACCCGCGCCCAGCCCGCGCCTGTGTCGTCTCTGGCTCCTGGCTCCGGCCGGAACCAAGTACTGCGTGACTACCTCCGCACAGAGATGGCCTTTCGGCTTACCGTCGGAGAAGATACACAAGCCGTGCCTCTTCGGATTGTCCCAGGTCTACCAGTGCCCCTTCGTGGCCTAATTCAGAGTCTTAACGAACCCACCCTCAGACTCCGTTTGCGACTGCCTCTGCTTGAATCTACAGCCACCGGACTTGAATTTCTCGAAAACGAACGCGCTATTACTGACGAGTCCATTCCGACCGCCGCTCGCTTTGTTCGAGAGCTTCTGACGATGCTTCACAAAATCGAACTGGAGAAAAAGCTATCGGAGATTCATGGAGACGTCTTTGGACCTCGGTGGACATCTGAAAACCGGCCATACGCGGACACTTCAAAACCGGCCAACGGAGCAGAACCAGAACAAGAGTATTTGTACCCTGCAGGAGGCTGTTCAGGCAAATACTTTTTTTGAAAAGCGATCCCGGCGGGGTTTATACTGACTTCACAACATCCCTTCCGTACGGGTTTCCGTACATCCTTCCACTAAGCCACGCAACGTGGCTACAAGTAGCTGATTTAAATGGTGGGCGGTCGCGGGCTCGAACCGCGGACCTCCTGCTTGTAAGGCAGGCGCTCTAACCAGCTGAGCTAACCGCCCCCGTCCGGCTTCTACTCGATTCTAAACTACTTTCGAAACCTGCCGCACGGTCTCATCGATCAGGCTTATCTCCAGTGCGCGCGTAGTTCCTGGTTGAATTCCACCGGGCGCTCCTCCGGGAAGAAAATTCTGGCTCCCTGGAACTCCACGCGGCGCCTGGTCCCTGGGATGTTCTCGGCCAGCCAATGCGACCATTTCACATCGAAGTAGACGTCATCCGTTCCCCACACGATCAGCGTCGGAGCCTGCACCGTCTTCAGCCGCGCGTCGATGGACAGCGTATGCCGATTGTCGAAGGCTGCCAGAAAGCGTTCGAAGTCACGCGTGCGCTGCTCGGTCCCCACCAGCGGACGCAAGTACGTTTCGATGCTGCCGTCGCTCACCCGCTCCGCGTGTTCATAGGCTGGCCCCAATGCCTGTCGATAGAGGCTCTTGTCCGACAACATCGCCTCCAGCGTTCCGCGCAAACCTCCGGCCGCGGCCATGGCCAGGAAGGGTTTGAAAGCCTCGGGCGGCCAGTTGTCGTGCGCGTCGCAATCGGTGAGCGCCAGGCTGCGAACCCGCTCCGGATACGATGCCGCGAAAATCTGTGCGATACCGCCGCCGCTGTCGTTGCCCACCAGATCCACTCGATCGATCTTCAACACATCCAGAAATTCCTGGAGCATTTTTGCATTCGCCGTCACCGATACGTCCTGCTCCGGCGCGATTTCGGTATCGCCGTGGGCCAGCAGATCCACAGCTATACAGCGCCGGATGTCCGACAAATCTTCCAGCTGATGACGCCACAGATGCCCGTTCAACAACACGCCATGTACGAACAACGCCACCGGTCCTGCGCCCTGCTCTGTATAGCCGATGCGGCCCGAAGCAGTCTCCGCCGAGTACCGTGCTGCACAAGTTTTCTCAATCATGAAATCGTTCTCCTATACCCGAAGTCCGGGTACCCCTAGTAGGCCACCGAAGAACATAGAGCCGCTGTCAGAATCTTTAGCGATTTGCCAGCTTCCGGAACTCGGAGGGCGAACGGCCGTACGCCTGACGAAAAGCCGCGCTGAAATGACTGTGGCTGGAGAAGCCCAGGTCCAGACTAAGAGCGGTAAGATCGCCGTACTGCGGAAGCAGGTCCAGCGCGCGCGCCAGCCGCAGCCGCAATTGGTAACGATACAACGGCAGGCCTTCGACCTGTTGGAAAACCTGTGTGAGATAAACCGGTGAGCCGCGCACCTCAGCCGCGATGTCGGCCAACATCCAGCGTCGCGCGGGATCGCTCGCCACTACGAGTTTGATCCGGTCCACCAGCCGCTGCCGCCCGGCACTCGCGCCCGCGCTGTGCGTTGTGCGCGGCCCGAGCGCGCGTCGCACCAGGGTCAAGGCCAGGCTCTCTGCCTCCAGAGGTTCCACTGGGTTCTGGTGCAGTAGCCTGTGGCGCAGCAGCGCTACCAGAATTTGAGACTGTGCATCAATTCGTAGTCGTTGTAACCGAAATGCCACCGTCCCGTAGCCGGATAGAAAATTACGCGGCGCCAGTTCACCCAGCTGTGCTTCGCTGATGCGCAGCGAGAGACTGGCATCGCCACCGGACACGGGATGGCTCACTTTGTAACATTCGTTAACGTTGAAAAACAGCACCTGGTTCGCCTCGGCCACAGCCTGCTCATTCCCAAGATGGCGTACGTAGACACCACGATAAGGAAACACTATCTCCGTGGCACTCGAGCTCTCTTCGGCGCTCCTATGCCGGCAGCTGCCCAGGCAGTACACATCCCGGATCGTAACCGTTGATGATTTCAGCAGTAATTGATCTGTAACTTCTCTCACGCCTACCAATTCTCTCAGGAACCCTCTGATCATACGCGCGCTTTTCGGACATCAACAAAGAGCCTCCTCCAACTAACCAGGCGCTCTTACTGGGGAGGCGGCGTAGGAGAGCGAGTAAGGTTACTAGTTGAGTTACCCATACGTACATTAAATGACTTCAAAATCGAGATCTACACTGATATAATTGCTGAGCCGTGGCTCAGCAACAGCCGGCACGAAAGAGGACTGTCATGAAACTCAGCATGATTCTAGCTTTTGCTGCATTGTCGACTGTACCAGTTCTTGCCGATTACAACTTCATCTCGATCATCGATAATGCCGACCCTACCTTTAACCAGGCATTGGGAATCAACAATGCGGGCACCATCGCCGGTTATTTTGGCAGCGGCGCCCCGAACGGCACCCCACCACCCTTCACTTTGCTTCCCAATAAGGGATACACGGTGACGCCGCCGTATTCGCAAGCGAATTTCAGCAACGAAAACTTCCCCGGCTCTTCTCAAACCCAAGTAACCGGTATCAACAATACTGGAACCACCGTTGGATTCTATGCCGATAGCAACGGCGCCACAACTCCAAACTTTATTGGGTTCGTGGACCAGAGCGGTACTTTCACCGCTGTGCAGGATCCCAGTACTCCCGTCGTTCCTTCGTCCCTCAATCAACTCCTCGGCGTGAATGATGGGAATGTTGCGGCTGGCTTCTACCAGGACGCACTCGGCAACTCCCACGGTTATACGTACAACATCGGGACCGCGAGTTTTAACAACTTTTTGCTTCCCAGCGGTGACAACGCCCTGAGCTTCGCAGCTACTGGCATCAACAACGCCGGAACGGTGGTTGGATTCTTCACCAATCTCGGCGGCACCACCGAAGGCTTTGTGGACAACGGCGGCACCTTCACCAACTTTCTCGCGTTAGGTTCGAACAATACAATGTTCCTGGGAATCAACAACAACGGCGATGCCGTGGGCGTATACCAGGACGGCAGCGGCTTCAACCACGGGTTTGTGTATTCCATTGCCTCGGGCACATATCAGAGCGTGGACGATCCAAACGCGGTGTTCCTGAATGGCGGAACCACCATCAACGGCATCAACGATAAGGGGGATCTGGTCGGATTCTATGGGGATGCAAACGGCAATACCATCGGCCTCCTGGCCAACCCGGTGCCCGAACCCAGCTACCTCAGTGTGCTGCTGTTGGCGGGCCTGGCGTTCGCCGGAATCAAACAGGCCCGGCGGTAGCGCGCGCCTGTAGTAAGGAGCCCGCAGAGCCGGTACAATCATTACAGATTCGACCATGCCGGCCAGAACTCTTAGAACCATCGCCACTCTAGCAGCTTTCGCCTTTTCGGCCGTTGCCACCCCGAATTTCTCCGGACACTGGAAGCTCAATACCGAGAAAAGCAAACTCGACGAGCCGTACCAGGAAGAGCGAACCATCGATCACAAAGATCCGGAACTTAGCGTGAATGTGAAGGCTACTGCTGACGGGGAGGATGACGAGAGCACCGCCAAGTACAGAACGGACGGCAAAGAGACCCGCAATATGATCGATGGAGATCCACTCTTTACCACCGCCCATTGGGACGGCGACGCCCTGCTAGTTGAGTCACAGCTGATCAGCGACACCGAGACCGTCGAAACTCACGACCGCTGGACGTTGTCGCTGGATGGAAAGCTACTTACCGTGGCGCGAAAGCAAAAGTCCGGCTCTGACCAGCACGAGGTGGTCCTGGTCTTCGATTTGATTTAGCTCCGTGGGGCAGGGCCATGCCCTGCCGGGGCGAGTCGCTTTCCGGTTCGCAAAATGCCCGGCTCCTCCGCAGGTTGGCTGGCGGGATCAAGGGACGGCTGGCGGGATCAAAGGACGGCTGGCGGGATCAAAGGACGGCTGGCAGGGCATGGCCCTGCCCCACGGAATCCAGTCCCTGAGGTTGGGAAAAACTAAGTGGCATTGGGCTGCCAGCCTGCCCGGCGGTTGGTTACCGCCACCTGTCCGGTAAACGTAGGCGTTGGGGCTGATTGACAATCGGCCGCAGCTTAACAAGCTGCCCCACAGGGGCACAGCGGCACCCTGTCCAGTCCGAATGTTGACAATGGCAGCCCCTTGGCGCTACCGTCGCTGCATGGCCCTCGAACATTTTGACTGGGAAGTGGGGGACGTCCTGGTCCTGAATCTCACCGGCCCCATCACGCTTGGCCCCGGCACCCGTGAGTTCCGGCAATTGATCACCGACACGCTTGAGAGCGGCAAGAAGAACATCCTCTTGAACATGGCCGAAGTCTACTACATCGATTCCAGCGGCTTGGGCGAGTTGGTGGCAGCCTATACCGCGGCCACCCGGCGCGGCGGAAAACTCAAGCTCATGAAACTCACCCAGCGCGTGCAGGATGTCGTGCAACTCACTAAGGTTTATCGTATCTTCGAGGTGTTCAACGACGAAGCCAGCGCCATAAGCAGCTTTGCTCCTGAACCAGGACCACCAGCTTGACACCTGCTGTAAAATAAAATTCCGCGCCTGGTACATTCATGACGCAACCCGCAGCAGGACTGAAGGCTACGCCGCTCAACGCCGCGCACCGCAAGATGTGCGCCAGAATGGTCGACTTCGGTGGCTGGGACATGCCGGTCCAATACTCCAGCATCCTGGAGGAACACCACGCCGTCCGGAAGAATGTTGGCCTCTTCGACGTCAGCCACATGGGCGAAATTGAGATCCATGGCCCCGATGCGCTCGCGCTTACGGACTCCCTTACCACCAACGCCGTGGCCAAACTGAAAATCGGACAAGCTCAATACACCGGGCTCCTGTACGAACACGGCGGCTTTGTCGACGACATCCTGGTGCACAAAGTGGCAGACGATCACTATTTCATCTGCGTCAATGCCTCCAATCAGGAAAAGGATTTCGAACACATCGCCAAAGCCAACAAGCTGAACGCCACGGTAGAATTCGCGAGCGATCGTTACGCCCAATTGGCCATCCAAGGTCCCAAAGCCCTCGCGACTTTGCAAAAACTCACAGCTACAGATCTTGCGCCCATCCAGTACTATCACTTCACCGACGGCGCGGTGTCCGGCATTCCGGCGCGCATCGCGAGAACCGGCTACACCGGCGAGGACGGCTTTGAGATTTACATCGCGCCCAATCAGGCCGACCGAATCTGGTGTGAGATTCTGGACGCCGGCGCCGAGTTCGGCATCAAGCCCTGTGGGCTGGGCGCGCGCAACACACTGCGCCTTGAATCCAAAATGGCGCTGTATGGTCACGAGATTCACGCCTCCATCACGCCCTACGAAGCGGACCTCGCGTGGATCGTCAAACTCGACAAGGGCGACTTTACCGGCAGAGCGGCGCTCGCGAAGCAAAAAGCGCGAGGCGTCACGCGCAAGCTGGTTGGTTTCGAAATGACCGGCCGCGGCATCGGACGCGACGGCTACGAGGTTTATCTGAACGGCGCCCCAGCCGGCTGGGTAACCAGCGGCGGCCCGTCTCCCACGCTCGGCAAAAACATCGGACTGTGCTATCTTCCCTTGGATCGCTCGAAGCCCGGGCAATCCATCCAAATCATGATTCGTAATCAGCCGGTGGAAGCCGTCACGGTTCCAACGCCATTCTACAAACGAGCCAAATAATCAATGTATCCTGCAAACTTTCACTACACCAAGGAACATGAGTGGGTCCGCGTCGAAGGCGGCCTCGGCGTGGTCGGCATCACCGATCACGCGCAGAAAGAACTCGGCGACATCGTTTACGTCGATCTTCCCAAACCCGGCGCCCACCTGGAGCAAGGCAAGACTCTGGGATCAGTCGAATCCGTGAAAGCGGTCTCGGATATCTACGCCCCCGTTTCCGGTGAAGTGGTTGAAGTGAACCCTCTGCTTTCCACCGCGCCAGAAAAACTGAACGAAGATCCGCACGGCGACGCCTGGCTTGTTAAAATCAAATTGTCGGCCCCCGACCAAATCAAGGGTCTGCTCTCCGCCGAAGATTATCAGAATTACGTAGGAGCTGAGGAAACCGGGCACTGAGCCAGGGTTTTCCACACAACAACCATTTGCGATATTTACCGAAGTCAGATCTCGAGCGCCGCGAGATGCTGTCCGCTATAGGCGCGTCCAGTCTCGAGGATCTGTTTAACCACCTGCCGGCCGAAGTACGGCTTCGCCGGCCACTGGATATACCTCGCGGCAAGTCCGAGTACGAAATTGTCGATTACTTCCGCGCCCGCGGTGACGAAAACGCCAATGGATTCGCGTCGTTCCTGGGCGCCGGCGTCTACCACCATTACCGTCCGGTACTGGTGGACACCGTGGTTTCCCGCGGCGAATTCCTGACGTCGTACACGCCGTATCAAGCCGAAATTTCGCAAGGCACCCTGGCCACCATCTTCGAATTCCAGACCATGATCTGCCAACTGACGGGTATGGAAGTAGCCAACGCGTCCATGTACGACGGATCCACCGCGGTTCCAGAAGCCGCCATGATGGCCATGCGCCTCACCGGCCGCGATAACATTCTGGTTTCCCGCACAGTTCATCCGGAATATCGCGAAGTTCTGCTCACCTACGCGCAGCACCAGGGCATGCCGGTGGCTGAGTTCGGCTACCTGAGCGAAGCCGGAACGCTCGACATTGCCGATCTCGAAAGTAAAATCGGCAACGAAACCGCTGCCGTCATTATCCAATCGCCGAACTTCTTCGGAATCGTGGAGGATGTCCGGCGCGCAGCCGAGATCGCCCACCAGCACGGCGCGCTGTTGATCTTTGTATTCGCCGAAGCTGTCTCGCTCGGATTGCTGGAGCCTCCGCGCGATGCCGACATTGTCGCCGGCGAACTGCAATCCTTCGCCATTTCGCCGGTCTATGGCGGACCCTTCGCCGGCATCATCGCCACCAAAGAAAAGTTCATGCGCCAGATCCCCGGCCGCCTGGTTGGCGAGACCAAAGACACGCGCGGTAATCGCGCCTTTTGCCTCACGCTCGCTACTCGCGAACAACATATTCGGCGCGAAAAGGCTACCTCCAACATCTGCACCAATCAGGCACTGATCGCATTGATGGCTACGGTTTTCATGACCGTCTATGGGAAGGAGGGATTGCGCGAGCTGGCTGAGCAGAACTTGTCGAAAGCTCATTATCTGGCCGGCAAACTGCCCCGGCGCTTCTCGGGACCGTTCTTCAACGAATTCGTGGCATCCACCAACAGCCGGACTCCCGATCAAATCAACCAAGCACTTCTCGACAAGAAAATAATCGGCGGCCTTCCCCTCGACCGCTACTATCCGGAACTCAAAAACACCATGCTGCTTTGTGCCACCGAAATGTCCCGCCGCGAGAAACTGGATGCAGTGGCGGAGGTGTTCGCGAAATGATCAAGAAAGTCCGCCAGCACATCAATCAAAATGAGCCGCTGCTGTTTGAAAACAGCTCACCCGGAAAGCGTGGCTATCAGTTGCCTCCCTTGGACGTTCCCTCAGTCGACGCCGCATCCGCGCTAGGCGCGGCCAATACGCGCGCCGAAATCGAAGGCTTTCCCGAAGTGAGCGAAGTAGAAGCCATTCGCCACTTCACCCGCCTCTCCACGCACAACTACGCCATCGATCTGGGCCTGTATCCGCTCGGCTCCTGCACCATGAAATACAATCCGCGCGTGAATGAGCAAGTGGCGCGCATCGAAGGCCTGGCCTGGGCGCATCCCTATCAGCCGGAATCGCTATCGCAGGGCATTCTCGAAATCATGGGGACGCTCGAGAAAACGCTTGCCGAAATCACCGGCATGGATGCCGTCACGCTGCAGCCGGCCGCGGGCGCGCACGGAGAGTTCACCGGCATCCTGCTGGTGCGCGCGCTGCTGAAATCGCTTGGCAATCCCCGCAAGAAGCTTCTGATCCCGGATTCCGCGCATGGAACTAATCCAGCTACAGCCACCATGGCCGGCTACCAGGTGGAAAATATCAAATCCAACGAGCGCGGCATGGTGGATGTGGAATCGCTCGCCCGCGCGGTGGATGAAGACGTCGCCGCGTTGATGATCACCAATCCCAACACACTCGGCGTATTCGAAGAGAACATCACCCGCATAGCCGAAATCCTGCACTCCAAGGGCGCTCTAGTCTATATGGACGGCGCCAACATGAACGCGCTGGTGGGAGTCGCGCGTCCTGGCGATTTCGGCATTGATGTCATGCATCTCAATTTGCATAAGACATTTTCCACGCCGCATGGCGGAGGCGGCCCCGGCTCGGGACCCGTTGCCATAAAGAAGCACCTGATTCCCTTCCTCCCGAAACCGCGCCTGGAGCGCATGGGCGAACGCTGGACCTGGAATTACGATCGTCCTCAATCCGTCGGCCGCGTGCGCGCGTTCTATGGCAACATCGGGATGCACGTGCGCGCCCTAGCCTACATCATGGCCCATGGCGGCGACGGCCTGCGCAACGCCACTCTCGACGCCGTGCTAAATGCCAACTATATCCGCGCGCTAATTGAGCCTTACTACGACCTGCCGCATAAAGCGCCCACCATGCATGAATGCGTCTTCAGCGATGAGCGCCAAACCAAGCGCGGTGTCCACACCGGCGACATCGCCAAGCGCCTGATCGATTATGGATTTCATCCTTACACCGTCAGCTTCCCTCTGATCGTACATGGCGCCATGATGATCGAACCCACCGAAACGGAAAGCAAAGCCGAGCTCGACCTGTTTGTGGACGCGCTCATCTCTATCGCAGGCGAGATCGATCAAAACCCTGAGCTGGTCCTAAAAGCTCCGCACCACACCCGCACCAGCCGCGTGGATGAAGTAACCGCCGCGCGCAAACCGATCGTCCGCTGGAAACCTAAGTAGATCGCGCGTTATCGCGCCACAACCGAATCCACTTGGATCGTGTTCCCGCTAATTTCGCCGCTTAAGATTACGGTAAAACCCCGTTTCTTTCCAGCCTTCCTAACCAGTTCAGCCGCTTTGGCATTCCCTTCGGAATCCAGCCGGAAACTCTGCCCGTCCTCTTGCCTCACAAATTCGAAGGATGCCGTTTTCGCCTTGGGCGAGCAATAGCGGATCTCCCAACCTTTATCGTGATCCACGTTAGTCTCCGTATCGTTTGGGCCGACATTGCGCTCTTCGCTGTCGTAACACTTACCGTCAACCAATGCTCCCGGCCAAGTCTCCGCAAAGCAGGTCGCAGACACCAGACACAAAACAACAAGCATCCGCATACCTTTATGATGCCCAACCGGCGGCCGGCGTTTCACGTTACCGAACCGCGACCGTAAGGGAGACGGTGCTCTTCGTTATTTATGCTTGAGCCGGCTACACGCCGTCTCCGCACCCGACGGATCCAGCGCCGCCTTCCCTTCCTGGATGTCCACGATCTTACCGTCCGTGTCCACAATGAACGTCACGCGATTGGCTATACCCATTTCCGGGATCAACACGCCATACAGCTCGGCGACTTTGCGCATGTGGTCGCTGAGCATCGGATAGCTGACGTTGAGTTCCTTCTTCCAGTGCGCTAGAGTCGGCCCGAAATCGGTACTAATTGCCAATACCTGTACATCCATGTCATTGAATTTTGCGATACCAGACTGGTACGCGGTAATTTCCTTCGTTCAACCACCGGTAAACGCGGCAGGAAAGAAAGCTACTACAACCACATTCTTGCCGCGAAAATCGGATAGCTTCACCGGCTTGCCGGATTCCGCCTCGGGAAGTGCAAAGTCGGGAGCCTCATCGCCAATTTTGAGATGAGTTTTTGGTGGCGTGATCTGCTGGGCCGTGAGAACAGCTGCGAACGCAGAGCAGGCCAGGAGCGCACTGATACCTTTCATGTTTTTCTCCTTGGGGGTGTGCGACATCCCATTCCGAGCCGCGACCGGCAGGGAGCGCAAAGGGTGCGGCGCGCACCGCAAAACGGACCAGGAACTGGCCCGCGCCGCGCTCCGTTTGGCGCGAGTTCCTCAGAAGCGCTACCAACAAAGGACGGCTTTCCCGTACCCCACGCTCCCTTCCGCTCGCGGCTCAGTTTTGTGTCGAACCCCACTGACTGGAAGAGTAGCACGCGCCCGCCCGCCTATGGCACCATTGAAAATTACACACCGTGGCTGCCCCGCTCCAAACCCGACCCGCGATTGAAGTCCGCGACTTGGTAAAGCGCTACCAAAAATCGAAGACGAATGCGGTGGATGGCGTCACGTTCGAAGTCCGCCGCGGCGAAATTTTCGGACTCCTGGGACCCAACGGCGCCGGCAAAACCACCTGCATCGGCGTCCTGATCACTTCCGTCATCCCGACATCAGGCTCAGCCGCCATCATGGGTCTCAATGTCGCCGACGATCCCATTGGAATCAAGCAGCACATCGCCGTGGTTCCGCAAATGAGCAATCTGGACCGCAGCCTCAAAGTGCGCGAGATCCTTACCTTTCACGCCGCCTATCACAGCGTCCCCCGCAAGGAGCGCGAGACAAAAGCAGACCAGCTTCTGGAGGAACTCGGCCTAGGCGAGCGCAAGAACGACAAAGTGAACCGATTTTCAGGAGGCATGGCCCAGCGCCTGATGATCGCCCGCGCCCTCATGCATTCGCCGAGCGTCCTGTTCCTGGATGAACCAACCAATAATCTCGATCCCCAATCCCGCCTGTTCCTGTGGGATCGCATCCGCGCCTTGAATCAGCAGGGACTGACAATCCTACTCACCACCCACGATATGGACGAAGCCGACCGTCTATGCGAGCGCGTCGCCATCATGGATCAAGGCAAGATTCTGGTGAACGACACGCCGGGGGAATTGAAGAAGATGATTCCCGGAGGCAACGCGCTCGAGATACGCGTAAAACTTCCCGACACCGGCGACACCACCGCCCGCGAGCGTTTGCGAGAGTCGCTTCAGACGCTGCCAGGCGTCACCAAAGTGGAACAAGTAGAGAACAACGCACCAACCGGAAAGCCTGCCGGACCGCCCGCCGGTCCCTGGGCCAAATTCGCTCCACCCGCTGCTGCGCCGCCCGAAGAAGAACTCGGCGTCATTACATATAGAATTTACGCGCAGAGCGCCAGTTCACTGGCCGGTACCGCGGCGCAAGCCGTACTCTCAGCCGGAGCGGAAGTTCGCGATCTGCATCTCAAGCAAGCCACCCTCGAAGAAGTTTTCATCTACCTCACGGGAAGGCACCTGCGCTGATGCATTCGCGATCCAAATTCTCGCTGGCTGTGTCGGCGCTGCTCGCCATCTTCGAACGCGACATGGTGGTCACTGGACGCGAATTCGTCGTCTTCCTTTTGCAAGCTCTCATGCAGCCGCTGTTCTTCTTGTTCATCTTCGGCAAGGTGCTTCCGAACATCGGCTTGGCCGCCGGAAACTTCGTGGCATTAATGCTACCAGGAATCGTCGCGCTCACCACCCTGCTGGCCGCGATCCAAGGCGTAACATTGCCGCTGGTGCTGGATCTAGGATTCGCCCGCGAGATTGACGACCGTTTGCTGGCCCCACTCCCGGTCTGGCTAGTGGTAGTAGAAAAGGTGCTCTTCGCAACCGTCCGCGGAGTAATTGCCGGCGCCGTAATTTTCCCGCTGGCGGTCTGGATTCTCGGCGACAACTACGCTGTGCGGTCCGATCGCATCGCCCTACTGTGCGGCATGCTGATTCTCACCGCGTGCGCCGCCGCCGGCATCGGTCTGGTGATGGGCACCATCGTCAAACCCGAGCAGATCAGCCTGATGTTCACGCTAATCTTCACGCCGCTGCTCTTTACCGGCTGCACTTACTATCCGTGGGGAGCCCTTAGCACCATTCGCTGGTTCCAGATCGTGACCCTTTTCAACCCACTCACCTACGCAGCCGAAGGCTTGCGCTACGCCATGGTGCCGCCTCTCCACGGCCACACCATCCCTACGCTAGGAATCCCGTGGGTCCTGCTCGCCTTGGGCGCCAGCGTCCTAGGCACGGTAATCCTAGGAACCCGCACCTTCTACAAACGCGTAGTAAGTTAGCCCGATGTGGCGCACGCACTCTTGCGTGCCGCGTCGGCACTCATGCCGACGCTTTACCCTTCAACGACTGCCGGCTCTCGAAAAATCCCTCCCACGCATCTTCCCCCGCCAACCGCTTCTCATAATTCCCGATATTAAATTTCGCAGGATCCAACCCCGCCTTCACCTCACTCCACTTCAGCGGCATTGAAAAAGGCGCTTTTGGACGCCGCCGCACCGAATAAGGCGCGACAACTGTCGCCCCATACCCATTCCGAAAAGAATCCAGATACACGCGATTCTTGCGCGCCTCAATGCGCTGCTCCACCGTCAGCGTATCGCGATGCTCACTCGCCAGCCGCGCGCATAACCCGCTCGCGTACGCACGCACTTCCTCGAAATCCGGCCCCACCCGCAGCGGCACAAAAATGTGCATTCCACGGCTCCCGGATGTCTTGGGAAAACTAACCAGCTCCCGTTCATCCAACGCTCTCTTCACCAGTAACCCAGCCTTAGCGGCATCGGCGAACCCTCCGGAACCTGGATCCAGATCGAACACCATCCAATCCGGCTGCGGCGCATGGCTCGCCCGGCTCCCCCACACATGCACCGGAATGCATCCCAGATTCACCAGCGCGATCTGCGTCTCCAGCGCACCGCCCAGCACATAGTTCACCTCTTTTTTCTCATGCTGGATCAGCTTCGTCGGCGTATCCGCAGGCAAACCCTTCGGCGCCTGCTTTTGATAAAAACATTGTCCGGTCATTCCGTCGGGACAACGCTCCAGCGACAGCATACGGTCCGCGACATACGGCTTCAACCGGGGAAACACTGCTTCATAGAAGCGCGCCAGATCGAGCTTCGTATATCCCTCCTCCGGCCAAAAAACTTTATCCGGATGCGAGAGCAGCTTCTCCATGTTCATTTCGCCTCGGGCAGTGCGACATCTTGCGGGCGTTTATCGTCACGCAATCCGAGAAAAACCGGCTGGCGAAGTTTACGATCGGCGGTCAATTCCTCATAGGCAATCTCGGCTACCAAACGCGGCGCAAGATAAGTCACATCCTTCTCGCGCGGCGGATCAACCACGGCAGGTTTCACGCGTACCAGCGGCTGAAACATCCCGTGCAAACTCGCCAGCAATCCTTGATTGAACCCGGTCCCAACCTTGCCCACGTAGCGCAGTTTTCCATGCTCGTACGCTCCCAACAACAGCGCTCCAAAATGTTGGCGCGCACCCGCGGGCTCCGTATAACCCACAATCACAAACTCGTCCTCCTGATGGACTTTCACCTTCAGCCAATTATTGGAACGCCCTTCAATGTAAGGAGCAGACGAGTCTTTCGCAACCAAACCCTCGTAGCCCTTTTTCTTGGCAACTCCAAACGCCTTCAGGCCATTGCTCGCCAGAAGCACAGAAGTAAAAACCCGGTCGCGCGTTCCGCTGGTTTTCCCCAGCAGCTTATCCAACACCGCGCGTCTCTCACTTAGCGGATTACGCCGCAAATCACGGCCGTCCTTATAAAGGCAATCGAACACAGCGTAGGATGGTTCGGCCCCGGAATTCTGCAGCAATTGAAATCGAGAAACCCACTTGGAATCGAACACCACCACTTCACCGTCCAGCAGCAGCGTACGCGCCGGCAACTTTGCCACCGCGGCCGCGACTGCAGAAAATGTCCCGGTTCGATCGTTCCCATTGCGCGACAACAGCGTCACGCGGCCGCCTTCCTTGTACGCCAGAATCCGGTATCCGTCGTACTTCTCCTCGTAAACCCAGCCCGCCTTATCGAAAGGTTGCTTCACCAGTGTGGCCAGCATCGGCTTGACGCGAAAGGGAATGCGATCGCTCATCAGCGAGCCCCGGCCGCGATCTCATCCAACAGCCGATTCGAAAGCACCGACCTCGGCTTCTTCTCCAACACATCTTCGGTGGACGCGTACCGGTCCCGATGCTTGATCCACAGCCAGCTCTCCTTCTTCGATCCGCCGTAGCCCTTGGTTCGCACCAGCACCCACGATCCTTTCAGCTTCTTGCCGTTCAGGGTGAACTTCAATTCGCCCTTGCGGAGCGCCTCGTCGACGTCGGGACTCTCAGGCGTCCATGTCCCGCGATCCCACAGCATCACCGTGCCGCCTCCATACTCGCCTTCGGGAATGGTGCCTTCAAACCCGCCGTACTCCACCGGATGATCTTCCACCCGCGCCGCCAGCCGCTTCACCGCAGGATCCAGCGAAGGCCCTTTGGGAACCGCCCACGAAAGCAGCACACCGCGCCATTCCAATCGAAAATCGTAATGCAGTTGCGACGCGTGATGCTTCTGGATTACGTACAGCAATTTCTTAGCAGACCCGTTCGATCGCTCGGAACCCTCCGGCTCCGCCGTAACGCTGAAATCGCGCTTGCTTCGATATTTTTTCAAGCTCTGCATCAGCACTCCTCGCTTTGATGGCGCTTTGATAGCCTGCATGGCTCCTTTGATAGAATGATGCTTAGCCGGTCCAAGCGTTTCATCCAATTGGCCGGAAATCAGGGAGGATCAATTCATGCGCTATTTCGTTGTCGGTTTACTCTGCTGTATGTGCCTGTTGGCCGCATCCAGCGTCTACGATTTCACTCTTAACTCCATCGACGGCCAAGCTGCCCCACTGGCCGCGTACAAAGGAAAAGTTCTTCTGCTGGTCAACGTGGCCAGCAAATGCGGTTTCACGCCACAGTACAAGGGTCTTGAGGCAGTATACGAAAAGTATAAGGATCAGGGGCTGGTGGTGATCGGTTTCCCGGCCAACAATTTCATGGCTCAGGAGCCCGGCACGAACGAAGAGATCAAAACTTTCTGCTCCCGCACTTACAATGTGTCATTCCCGATGTATTCGAAAATCTCAGTGAAGGGCGACGACAAAGCCCCCCTCTATCAGTTCCTCACCGAGCAAAAGGGTGGCGATATCAAGTGGAACTTCACCAAGTTCCTGGTAGGGCGCGACGGCACAATCGTAGCCCGCTTTGAGCCGAAGGTCACCCCCGATTCACCCGAAGTGGTCGCAGCCATCGAAAAAGCCCTGCAGTAAATGTAGCGCACGCACTCATGCGTGCCGCGTTCACACTCGTTCGAACGCTTGGGTCACACGGCCACGCGGGACGCTTTCAGTCGGACGTACCCGGACTTTCACGTCCACGCGCGACCCGAGCCGGTTAAGAACGGAAATGAGGCGATCGACGGTAAATCGGCCCAGGTCTGCATTGCGGATGCGTGAGAAGTCAGCCGCCGCAATGCCCGTACGGCTGTGCGCGGCGCGCACGGTTAGGCGCTCTCGTTCCAACGCCTTGATAATCTCGGCGGCCAGGATGGCCTTGAATTGCTCGGTATCCGCGTTCTCATTTCCCACATCGCGGAATACATTGCCGCTTCCCCGCACCAAGTCCAGCCTTTCACGTCTCATCGCAACATCTCCCTCAATCTCTTCAAACGGTCCTTTATCAGGTCGATTTCGTGCTGCGGCGTCTTGGCACCCCGTGTCGATTTCTTCTGGAACACGTGGACTACCCAGATTTCCTCCGCGAGCTGTACCGCGTAGACCACCGGAACGCATCCCCTCGGAACGCAAGAGCAAGCTCGAACACGCCTGAACCAAAGCCATGCATAGGCTTTGCAATATCGGCCTTAGCGCCCTCGGCCGCTACCGTCAGCGCCGCCAGACAGATCGACCTGGCGTCCTCAGGGAACGTTTTCGAATTCCTTCAAAGCCGCCCTGATCCACGAAATGGGCCGCGACTTTCGAATCACAGCCGCTCGTCTTCTCCTTCTTCTCACGAAGTTGTCATATGTGACAACACCTGTCAAGCCAGAAACGACGCGCTACCCCTCCACCGCGATTGTCACCGTATCCGCACGCCCATCCGGCACTTCACCGTCAACGGGAGGCTGTCACCCGCTGCTACTCCACTCGGAATCGCCACGTTGATCTGATACTGCCCTGCACTCTCCGGCGCGATCCCTGAAAGACTCACCACCGCCGGAATTCCGCCGATCGTCACCACCGGATTCTGTAACATCTCATACAGCACGCTGCCATTGGCCGGCGCGAGCGATCCGTAGGTAGCACGTTGCCGCTCGGATTGCCGTTGGGCGCGGCTCTCGCCGTTCCGGTGAGATAGATCCTTAACCGTAGCCCGCTTTGAGCCGAAGGTCACCCCCGATTCACCCGAAGTGATCGCAGCCATCGAAAAAGCCCTGCAGTAGCAGCGGGGGAAGGTCCCCCGTGTCGGCTCTTGCGCGCTCGCGGCCCCGGAAGACGCCCTCATCATATTTTCGTTTCCTTGCCTAACCGGCCCTGAATTGTTTCGTCCTATAATCAGATGGTCTATGGGAAGAGATAAACCGAAGGCCGATCTTTTGCAGGGCACGCTGGACATGATGGTTCTTAAATTACTGACCCGGGGCAATCTGCACGGTTATGCCATTGCTCAACTCATTCAGCAATTGTCCGACGATCTGCTGCGGGTGGAAGAAGGCTCTCTCTACCCTGCTCTCCAGCGTCTAGAACTCAATGGATGGATCGAAGGGGAGTGGGGTCAGTCGGCCAGTAATCGCCGGGCTCGCTTCTACACGCTTACCCCGGACGGCCGCAAACATCTCAACGCGGAGACTACCCGCTACCGGCAGGTAACCGGGGCGGTGGCCCGTATTATGGGGTTCGCTTCATGAGACTTAGCACGCGTTGGAAGCGCTTTCGGCTGCGCCTGCGGTATTTGGTGCGGCACAGCGAGCGGCAGCGATTACTGCGAGAGGAAATGGATTTCCACATCGAATCGATGGCGCAGGAGCTGGCTGCGAGCGGTATGTCAGAGCAGGAAGCGCGTGCGGGGGCGCACAGAAAGTTTGGCAATATGACACGGAAATCGGAAGAAGCGCGCGCCACCTGGATCGCGCAGTGGATCAGCGATGCGGCGCAGGATCTGAAGCATGCGTTTCGCGGGATGCGGCGCGATGCCGGCTTCACCACGTTTGTGATTCTCATCGCCGGCCTCGGCATCGGCGCCAGCGCAACTGTATTCAGCGTAGTGAATGCTCTCATGCTGCGTCCACTGCCCTTCCGCGATCCACAGCGTCTGGTATGGATTGCGAACGTGGAGTGGAGTATGCAGGTAAGCCAGTTTCTGGATTTTCGGGAGCGAAACAAATCATTTTCCGATCTGGCTGGGACGGCCGGCCATGGCGTCGGCGATATCGAACTAACGGGAACTGGCGAGCCGGAGCGGTTGACGAGCGCTCCCGTTACCCAGAACTTCTTCACCGTACTGGGTGTGCAACCGATGATCGGAAGATCGTTCGCCGTGGAGGAGTGTCGGGGGAGATCCGACACTCCTCCGGCAGTGCTGTTGAGTTACGGCTTTTGGCAGAGGCGGTTTGCTTCTGATCCGGCTGTGGTGGGACGGAAGCTGACGCTGGACAATAAGCCTGTAATGGTGGTGGGTGTACTGCCGGCGTCCTTCGATTTCGCGAGCGTTTTTGCGCCCGGCACTCCGGTGGATGTGTTCGTTCCATGGCCCCTGACTGACGAAACGAACGGGCATGGAAATACTATGCAGGCAATCGGGAGGCTGCGGCCGGGCGCCACGGCCGAAGGCGCTCAGGCTGAGTTCACGGTGCTGGCAAAACAGCTCGAAAGCCAGCATCCGGAACGGAACCCGGTCAAGCCGAGGCTGAATCCACTGCAGCGGCACGTGAACGGACGAGTGAGCCCGGCCCTCATCGTACTGGCCTGTGCGGTTGGAGTGGTGATGTTGATTGTGTGCGCGAATCTTTCGAATCTGCAATTGGCGCGGCTGGGCGCGCGGCAAAAAGAAATGGCGATGCGGGCGGCACTGGGAGCTGGCCGTTCGCGACTCCTGCGGCAAATGCTTACCGAGAGCGTCGCGCTCTCCTGCTGCGGCGCGGCGCTGGGCCTGCTTCTCGCGATCGCTGGCACACGTGCGATTGCTCATCTGGATGCTTTCAATATTCCGCTGCTCGCAAGCGTACGGCTGGACGCGGACGCGCTTGGTTTCACGCTGCTGGCAGCGGTGCTTACCGGCGTGCTCTTTGGCCTGTTGCCGGCCTTCGAAGTCCGAACGCTCGCGGTCGGGGAAATGCTGAAAGATGGCACCCGCGGGTCGAGCGGCGGACACAGGAGTGGGTGGGGGCACGCCTGGGTCCGCAACGGACTGGTGGTTTCCGAGGTCGCGTTTGCCTGCACCTTACTGGTCGGCGCGGGGCTGCTGTTGCGGAGTTTTCTGCGCGTCCTGGATGTAGATCCTGGATTTCAACCGGAAGGGGTGGCTACGCTCCGGGTAGACCCGAGCTTTTTGTTTTCGGGTTTGGCCCAGCAGAACTCCTACCTCGACGAGGTGCTGAGGCGGACGCGCGAGCTTCCAGGCATGCGGGCAGCCGGTCTCACCGACGTTCTGCCCCTCGAAGGCGACCGGTCGTGGCAGGTCTCCGGAAAGGGACAAGTTTACCCGAAGGACCGGCATCCCGAGGCTTACATCCGGGTAGTGAGCGATGGATACTTCGAGTCAGTCGGGATCCGCTTGCAGGCCGGAAGAAAATTCACGGAAAGGGATCGCGCATCGAGCGAACCGGTTGCGATGGTCAATGAGACCATGGCTCGCACCCTCTGGCCGGGCCAGGACGCGGTTGGGCAGGTCGTGACGCAGGATGGAGGCCGGCGAGTGGTGGGTGTAGTTGGCGATGTTCGGCATGAGGCTCTGGAGAAGGCGGGCGATTTGGAAATGTATCTGCCGATGCGGCAAACCTTCGACTATCCCGCCATGAACTTGGTTGTACGGACGGTGCTTCCTCCGGATCGGCTGGCGCCGGCGATTCGAGGGGCCCTCAGACCGATCGATCCGAATTTGCCGGTACGCGAGTTTACAACCCTGCAGGAGCTGGTGGACAAGGCGGTATCACCGCGACGGTTTCTGGTGCTGCTGCTGGCTGGATTCGCGGGCTTCGCCCTGTTACTCGCATCGCTCGGAATCTACGCCGTGATTTCGTATTCAGTAAATCAGCGGGTGCAGGAAATTGGGATTCGGATGGCGCTGGGGGCTTCCCCAACGAATCTGCAGAGTCGTATTCTTCTGCGTACGCTTGGATTGGCTGTCCTCGGCCTTGCGCTGGGTATGGCAGCGTCGCGCGCTCTGACGGGTGCGCTCGAAAGCCTGTTGTTTGGTGTTTCGCCCGGCGATCCGGCCACATTCATGGGGATAGGAGCGCTGCTGATTGTGGTGGCTTCACTCGCCGGGTATTTTCCCGCTCGTAGAGCTTCGCGAATCGATCCGATGGTGGCGTTGCGAGCGAGTTGAACATCCGAGCGTGCATGCTTTGGCGATCACCCCTGCACCGCGATCGTCACCGTATCCGCACTCCCATCCGGCATCTTCACCGTCAACGGCACGCTATCCCCCGCTGCTACTCCACTCGGAATCGCAACGTTGATCTGATATTGCCCTGCACTCCCCGGCGCGATGCCTGAAAAACTCACCACCGCCGGATTTCCGCCGATCGTCACCACCGGAGTCTGTAAAGTCTCATACAGCACGCTGCCATTGGCCGGCGCGAGCGATCCGGTGGGCAGCACGTTGCCGCTCGGATTGCCATTGGGCGTCGCCTTCCCCAATCCGGTGAGATAGATTTGAATCTCATCGCCCACCCTAGCCGGTTGCCCGCACACCGACGCCATGGTCACACTCGCGCAGCTTGGCAACCCCAGCGCTTGCGCCATCGATAGCGGCATTACCTTCCACGCGGTATTCGAGAACAGCACGGCGCCGTTCATGCGCGCGGCATTCGACGGGTCCGCAATCCGGAAGAGTCCCACGGAATCCGGCGCCAGCGTCAACTCGTAGGACGCGCTGGTTCCTTCCGCATTTGTCACCTGGACGAACGCCGTGCCCAGTTCTGGCAACTCGGAAGGCAGGACGACATTGATCTGCCCCGTCGTGCCTTTCACGCTATACAACGGCGCCTTGATTCCATTCACCACCACCGAAACTTCATTGAAGACGGTGGCCGGAAAAATGTTCGCGACCGTGTCCTGGGTTCCGAAACTCGATCCGAACAGGCTGACGAACGAATTCGCCGACACCGTGCCGGATTTGAAGCTGGCCCCGTTCACCACTGCATTTATCTGTGGCAAGGCCAGCCCTACCAGCAGCGTAACTGTGTTGCTGGTGGCGCCACCCACCGAGATGGTCACTGGCTGCGCGGCTGCCGGAGTGTTCAGCGGGATCGTGAACGTTACCTGGTAGTCAGTAACCGATCCCACTGCAAGACCTGCAAACTCAGGTGTCACCAGCGTTGGCCCTACCATCGCTCGTACCGGCGTCGCGGTGGGGGCGGCGGTAGCGGCCGCAACTCCAGTCAGCATCGGCGGATTCGTGGGTCCCAGACCAATCGCCGAGCAACTGACTTTTGTACCCGGTATAGCCAGGTTGGACAGCGTGATCGGATTGCCCGCGCTATCTGTAAATGCCGATGTCCCCGGATAATAAATCGCCGGGGAAAATTCGGCCACGTTCACGCTGAAGGGCGTTGTCGTTATGCCTTGGTGCGTAACCGTCACTGCGTTCGGCCCCGGAGCCAAATCTACCGGAACCTGAGCCAGCAAACTGCTGGAATTCACGAAGCCGATCACCGGCGCCGCTTCCCCGCCAATGCTGATACTGGCTACGTCGCTTGGTCCGGTACCCAGATTGGCGCCATTAACGAGCATCGGGGCGCCGGCCGCTAATTCCGGCAAATTGCCGATCGGCAAACTGATCGACGCCACCGATGGTGTCAGCACCGGCGGCGTGGCCACCGATATCGTTACGTAATCTAAGCCGATTTCGGATTGTTGCTCGACAATGGCAAATACCAACTGCGCTTGACCTGCCGTCGCCACGAAATTCATTTGCTTTTGTTCCCAAGTGCCAAAGTAGGCAAACGCAAATGGGGAAACCATGAAACTCTGCGCTGCCGTGGATAAACCCGACATGAGACTTACAGTCACTGTCGTCGCCACTCGAGGTAACTCGGAAGCCATCAGGAAGCCCAAGGTGTAAGTGACGCCCGGAGTAAGGCCGGTGATATTAGTCGACCAAGTCGCATCCGCAGAATTTCCAAACCCGCCACCCATCAGCAGAAACTGACTGCCGTGCCCGGCGGTGCCCACGCTGCCCCGTGAATCCGTATATCCCACCCTGCACAAGTTGCCTAGGCCAGTCGTCCCGGTATGGGTCCAACCTGGAACAGCGGCCAGGGAGACGTAGGGCGGTCCAATCACTGGCACCTCGAAATCGTTGTTCTGAATGTTGGGACTGTCCGCCATGGCGGAAGCAGCCAGCAGCATCAAACTAGCGAGGGCGTGCGGGAGAAGCCTCATAACTCATTGGACCACCTCACTCCACCGTAGTTCAAGAAGCCGAGGTTTCCGAGCGCGCGCCCAACGAGAAACGAGAAACGAGAAACGGTTGTTCACTTCCCGATCATCGCGAGAATTGCCGCGGTAAACCCGTTCACGTAATCCGCCCCGCCATTCAGCAAGTTGGACGTCGTCATGTAATCACTCTCAATATCCGCTTGGACACCGATATTCTCATACAACGGCGCCGTAGGATAACCAGCCACACTGACCGGATTCTCCCGGATGATCAACCCCTGGGTAACGGATGTTTGTCCTTCCGAGTAGTAGCCGGCCGCGTTGCCGTCTGAAACCACGCCGCCCGCGCCCATGGTCCGCGTGCCGAAGTTCTTGCCGCGCTTCGCATCCTGGAACATCGACGCGAACAGCTCCGCCGCCGAAGCACTGAACAAATCAGTCAACAGCAGGATCGGCTTATCGTAGACCGCCGGCTTTCCATTCGCACCTGTATTCGGAGGACGAGTAGAACCGATTTGGCACACCGGAATCGGACTGGTCAATCCGCCTTGTTGATAAGCCCGCATCACAATCCGGACCTGTTGCTGCAGTATCTCAATTACGTAATTTGGCTCTCCGGACGACATTGCCTGCTGTACTGCGTATTGATACGCCTGGACGTCTCCAAGTTGGGGGCGCAGTTCGTAAACCGCATCATGAAACGATTTGGTCATCAGCCGACTCTCCAGATCCTCCGCATAGCAAACCAGGCCGCCGGGGTTGCGCATCACATCCACCACCAGCCCATCCGTATTCTGCTCCATATAGGCGATCTCGGTATCAAACGATGACTCCGCGCCCGTAGTATCGTTCGGCTCAAAATCCGCGATTCGGATGTAACCGATGTTTTTGCCGCCCGATTTATAGGTACCCGTGAAGAAAACATCGGTCGCCCCATTGCCCAGCCGTTGAACAAAGCCCGCTGGAAGATTGAATATCGGCTGGAGTGCATCAAAATTCAACACCGCCCTCTTCATGGGCAACCGGCTCTTCTCGAGATATAACAACGGCAGCCGGTATGCCGGAGTGTTCGGCGGAATGCTGGTTCGCTTGGCCAGCCTCGCGTTTGGTTGAGTTTTTTGTGGGAACGGCACCGGACCCACCTTGGTGAGCGGCGTGCCGGATGTCACCCACGGGACCGTGTAAGTCTCCAGATTCCCGGCCTGGCGCCGGATCACAACCGTCGCCGTGGCGCCAACTGCCTCGGCCCGGGGATCAATCGACTGGACACGAAAAGGAATGTAGCCGGACGCATCGCGGCTGGTCGAAGCTGGATTTGCATCGCTGAAGAACTGCGACAAATTCGTTATGATGTCAGCCGTGGTTTCGCCATCCACCATCACCACCTCATCGCCAACCTGAAAGGAAAACTGGCCTGGCGAAATCACCGTCGGGTCTATGAAGTCAATCAGCACCTTGCCGTCGTAAATGTCTGTCGTGAAACCCAGATACGCCGTGAAATCGGAAGGATTAAAATACTCCGAATGTGCATCGTTCAGAGCCGTCACGTATTCGGCCATAACCTCGTAGAAACCCAGGTCGTCGGTGGTCGCTTGAACCATGCTCACCCAAGGGCTGATCTTAAAAAGGTTGTAGTTGAACAATTCCTCCTTCCATTGGTAGGGGGCATATTGCTTTGCATACAAACTAACCATACTTTGGAAATCTTCCAACTTTTGGCCAGGCGCCAGTTGAGCCCAGCAGTTTGCACCAGCACTGATGGATAGCAGGACAAGTAATGTTCTCTTCATGGTTTCTTTACCTCTCTCTGGTTGGCTGAATTAGTACGGAACTCTAAATACGCTATCACGTATGGGGACAGGACGGGCCAGAGTTCGAGGCCGTTTCAAATTTAAAGGGAATAGTCGTGTCCCTGCCGTTACAACAAAAATGGAGGACCTTGTGGCGCCGTTGACGCCAGTTGTTCCGGCTGCGCTGCCTTCGTACGGCGGCTCCAATACACGATCGCCACCGCGATAATCAGCAAGCTGGCTCCGTCGCCAAAATCAGCGCCAGCCACGATGAATTGTTTGAGCAGCGCCTTCATCTCCGGCCTGGCGGCATGGCTGGCATCCTCCACGGCCCGGCCAAAAAGCGTGCCTGCTTTGGCAGTCAAACCGATCACCAAAGACAGGATCGCCACCGAGGAATATACCCCTATCAAAATGTATTCCATCAGCCGGCTGCCCGGCAGCGCGTTCCACTCCATCAAATCCTGCCAAATGTTCCGTAGCCGCTGCATCTGCCGCCTGCCTCCTGCTTTCTGCCTCCCGCCGCCTGCCGCCTGCCTCCTGCTTTCTGCCACCTGCCCCACTATCGGATTTCCTAACTATTGGAACATCCGGCCAACCGCCTAGCAGGTTCACTTTAGACCTTAGACAGCCACCTGGAAAAGCGCTTACGCTAACCTTAAGCTGGTTTAGTTTCAACGATCGCGTGCGATTGATTCCAGCAGTTTCCGGCTCGCGTCGGCTACCTCTGCGATGGCGCGCTCAAAGGATTCCTGATTAGCCTTGGATGGCTTCTGGAAGCCGCTTATCTTCCGTACAAACTGCAGCGCCGCCGCATTGAATTCCTCAGTTGTGGCGGGTTGGTCTGGATTGCGCAGTCGTTTGATGCTTCGGCACATGGGTGCGGAGGCGCCTGGCCCTCAACACGGAGAATAGCACCAATAAAAGACTGGCCGCCAGAGCCAGCAATCTCATGGACGGCTCCGGAGTCACCACCGGCGGACCCATAACAATGGGAGGCTGTTGAAAAGATGCCGTATCCTGATTGGGATCCGTTGCGAAGGTGGAAAAACTGGTCCCCGACGCGCCGATAAGCGCGCGTAGCAGCACATTTTCTCCCAGCGGATCGAGCGTGGGAATCAGATTCTCGCTCGAATCGATGATCCCAAACAAGAATGTATCCGTGTCGCTTCCCGTCGTCGCCACATTCATCCGGAAGTTGAATTGTGTTCCCTGCGTAAACTCTTGCGAAAAATCGTCACTCACGGGATCACTGTCTGTCAGCGTCACTGACGACGTCAGGTCGCCGGATGTCCCTGGTCCATTCGACGCCGGCTCGAAGGGCGCACCACCCCCTCCGAAAGCGAAATTGGATAGCGTGACCGTGGTATTGGCATCCCCGGTCCCGGAGCCGTCCTGTAAGGAGAAAAAGATCGAAAACGGTTCCGCTGGATGCCCGATAAGTGGCGTGGTGTTCAGCGAAACTTGAAATACGTCCGCCGAGCACAGCACGCTGCCCAACAAAATCCCCATCGCTAAACGGCTTCCCGTTATCATGGCAATGCCTCCGTCAATAACACCATCGATCGCGCGCCATTCCTGGTCGCCACGGCCAATATATCGCCTGTGTCGTTGATGGCATCGCCCTCGGTAATTACAAAACCGCTGCCTGCCTCTAGCAGCGTGTTCATATCCACGGCGGTGAAGGTGCCCGTGTTGTTGTCGAAAGTCCACTCCACGCCAAATGACATGGACGCCGGCGGACTCGCCCGGTTGTATCGAACCACGCCCACCACAGTGCCGAAATTGTTGACCCCCAGCGCCGCCGAGTAGCGGAGTACGAAGCCGGCCGGAACTGTAATACTCGGCGCCGGAAGCATCGTCAGCACAAACAAACCCGTCGGATTTCCGCTCCCGTTCACGGGCCGTTGCCAGGCCGCGGCTGAAGTGGTAATCACCCCGCCCACCCGCGTGTTCACCGTACCGGCCACAATGTCGTATCCCGGCAGACCCACCGGATTGGTATTGGCTACTCGAAAAGCCACGCTCGTAAGCGCCGTGCCGTTCAGATCGCGCGCCGTCGTGTCCTTCTCCCACATCACTGCATGATCGAAGAACTTCGTGCTGCAGGACATGATGTCGCCCGCCACCAGGCCAGTATTGGAGATCCCGCGCGCGGTGCTGTAGGTTTGAGTTACGCACGTTCGGCTGTCCGCCGCCAGCACACCCAGAATCGTCGCATTCCCGTACGCCGCCGCGCCTGGATTCTCCCAGCGGAGTGCCTTTGGACGATTGCCGCTGTCCAGCACATAGCCCACTATCTGCTCACTGTCGTTGATCCCGTACGCGCGGCCGTTTGTTCCCAATGTGCTCGGTAGCACCGCCGGTGGCCCATAGTTGCCCATGTTGTCCGGAATCCACACTATCGGATTAGCGGTAATTCCCGTCCCGAACTGCAGCGCATACCCAGCGATCCGCGTCGACCCGCTGATGCCTTGGCCGGAATAACTCCCATTGAAACCTGTCAAGGTACTGAGCAGGGTCCCCGGGACTGGATTCGGCAGCACCACGCCGTTGGGCGTGTCCCAAAAACCGGCATTCGTCGGCGTTCCCTGAAACACTGGAAAAGTGCTCGCCTCCCCGGCCACGCGCTCCGCCGGCGATCCCACCACGAACGGATTCGCGTTGCTTACCGCTCTTGCGATTACATACGGCCGGTTCGGAAGCCCCCCTAAAGGATTCACCGTGAGCTGAGCGACCGCCGGAAGTGCAACAACCACACCCGCCAGCAAAACCACTCGCCCCAAAACCACACGGTAAATCCTCCTCCCAAACACGGGCTTCCGAATCCACCGAATCACCCCCACGAGCGCCATTAGCATCAGCGCGCCCCAACTCGGCTCAGGCGCTCCGAACGCCTGAGCGCCGCTAAGGGGGCCCGGAATGCCGTTATCGCAAGCATTGCCGGTATTTCCGCCACATTCCTGTAGAAGCGTTGTGGCGTTGGATATCGTCCCCACATTCAACCCGCCCGGATTGATGTCTACGATTCCAAACTCGCTAAAAGCGAAAGGATCGATGCCTCCGAAACCCGCTACCGGACCAAAGTTACTGAACAGGTCGAACCGCGTGAAAAAATTCACCGGTAGCGGCGGTAAGCCGCCGTCGAACCACCCCACGGCGTAGTAAGTCGCCGGCGGACCACCGGCGCCGTCATCGAATTGCTCGAAGCCCCAGGAGCGGGCCAGCACCGGGCTGAACGGATTACTCGCCCCTGCTTCAAACGGAAATGCGAGCGGGGTATTGAATGCCCCGCCCGCCCCTACCGCTGGGAAAGGACCGTTCCCAGCATCCGCCGCTGTGGCGATCTCTTGGTCTCCCGCCGGAAATGTCCCGCCGCCCGCGGCCAGCGCGGCAGCCACTCCGCCGGAAACCCCGGTTGCCATAAAAAACCCGTTGATCGGCAGCGGACCAACGTTGTCCACCAGAAATTCGTAATCCAGTAGACCGCCACCCCCGGGAACGAAACGGATTTGTTCCGCCACCAGCGCGTTCTCCCCTGGTGCGGATACTCCGAATACCACCCAATTCGCCTTTACTGTGGGAACAAGCGCGAGGACCGCAAACCAGGCGCATTTCCTGCTTAACCGGTTCAAAAGGATCATAAATTCTCCTTTCAACTAGGCCAGTTCGAAAGCAGTTTAACGCCAAGCTCAGGCTATGTACAGTATTATTAGTACCCTTGGTACGAAATAGAGGTTGCGGCGCAGGCACTCTTGCCGACGTTCGGACCCACTCGCGTAGCGCGAATCGACGGCACGTACGAAGAAGTCAGCCCAATGGCGAGCACGCGCCCCACAAAAAACACAAACAGCATTCCGGGAAAACGCGCGGCCGTAACCGGACCGCGACCGTAAGGGAGTCGGCGCCCTTCCGCCCATCCCTCACAGCCGCGGCCCGATCTACTATCTAATAATCCAATCCCGGCAGCACCTGCGTTTTCTCCTGCAGCACAGCCTGCAGCAAGTTTGGATTGATTCCCAGCACCTGCAAAATGGTAGGAGCGATTTGCCGTGTCTCCACTTGACTCGTAAAAGTCGCGGATGGAATCCGGCTGTTGGAGACCAGCAGCATCACATTGCGGTCGTCATTGGAAAACCCGCCATGCTCAGAGATCTTCGCCATCCCACCCGTAAATGTTACGCCCACGTTCGGCGCAATAATGATATCCGGCGTGCGCGAATCGATGGAGGGACTGTTGAAAAGCTGGCTGAGCGACGGACCCACAAAGATCTCGCCGCCGCCATAAACGTTTTCGTTCTTCTGTAACGTTGCCACCGCGCTCGCGATCATCGTCGGGTCAGTCAGCCAGAGCATCGATACATCGTCTTCATCCGCCTGGCCCACCAAACCTCCACCCACCAAGCCCGTCCCAAGTCCGCCCAACACATCGGAGGGAGCTTTCTTGGTGGAATCATCGGCCGGAATCCGCAAAACCCTATTCGGGTCGATGGGCGATTGCCCATGCTTGGCCGAAACAATAATCAGCGTCGAATCCGCGATGCCCTGCGCTTCGAGCGCGCTCATCATGCGGCCGATCGAGCTATCCACGTATTGAATCTCGCCCATTAGCGAAGGCGAAGGAGTTCCTGCTGCATCCAGATAACCGCCGGTGAGGCTCTTCGACTTCTCCACCAGCTTCTGGCCCACGCTCACGGCCTGGAAATTCATTCCGAACACGCTGGGCACTTTCGTTGTCGTGCTGCCGTCGAAGCTCTTGCCCGCGATCCAATTCAGAACCGCTTGCACCTTCAGCGTGTCGTAGCACATGATGTTCTGGAAACTGTCCGTCCACGCGTTGGTGGAAGTCGCCGCTCCCGGATCCGGAAGTGGGCTACAGCCGGGGACGCTGGTCAGCGCTACCGGCACCGAGTTGATCTCCGGAGAATAGAACTCGTTCAAGCCTTGTCCGCTCGGTCCATTCACCCATTCATAAGCGGGATGCTTGTCCGACCACGCCGTATACCCGCCCGCCCCGCGTACCACTTCAAAAATCGTGTTCACCCGGATATAACTGTGCGGATAAACCGGCGCGCAGTTGTTGTTCGGATCGCGCGGAAGATAATTCGGATTGATGCCGCCGCCCCCGTCTAGCTTGGTGTAATCCACATCGATTTCCTCATCCAGCCCCACTTGTGTGCCTATATTTCCGGGACACAGGTTCGCGCCGCCTACAATTCCATAAGGAGTGGTCTGCGCCGGCGGGGACAATGAGCGATCATAATTCACGTCGTAAAAAAGTCCGTGCGACCGCGAGGTGCCGCCAGTCATTTGCGCCGCCAGGCCGGGATAGGAATCCGACGGCCGGCTGGTGAACGCTTGTGGGTAGATCACGCCATTCTGCGCCAGCTGCGCCAGATGCGGACAATACGACTGCCCTCCGTTGATGCTGGCGACTCCGGCTGCACAGTTTGTGAAATCCAGCGCATGCATCCCGTCGATGCTGATCAATAGAACGTGACTTATGTTACCTGTCAAGGCTCCGGTTGGCGGCGCCGTAGCCTGGCCGTACACCTGACTGCTGAGCGCTGCCGCGAGGGACAGCGCGAAGATAAACATTGACTTAGCTTTCACTTAGATCCTCCTCTTGTATTTCTAGATGCCGTGAAAGCATAGCAACAGCTTGTTAGCGCTTCATAACGGAACAGTTACAGTTTTGCTAAGCTCCTCACCATTGACACCTTGTTGTAATGCAGCGTGCAACAAACCTGATGATTGAGTTTGTTAGTCTGCTGCCAGAGGAGCGAAATATGCCATCAGGCCAGGATGAATTGGAATGGCGCCAGCCGGAAGCCCGGCAGCGTCTCTATGAATTGACGCAGAGCGGCGAGACCATCGCGACACTCCGGTTCGCGAAGCACAGCGGATCGCTCGCCACCGGCCAATATGGGACCGGCCAATGGACCCTGAAACGAACCGGCTTCCTCTCGCCGCGAGTCCTGATCCGCGAGGCCGGTTCCGACCAGGAGTTAGCGATATTCACGCCCACCTGGACCGGCGCCGGCTGGCTCACCTTCACTTCAGGCCGCACTTCAGGCCGCCGCTACCATCTCCGATCCACAAATTTCTGGCAAACCGAATGGGCTTTCGAGGCCGAAGATGGCACTCCCGTCATCATCCTCACCGGACCCCACGGCGTTTTCAAGCAAGGCGGCCACGCGAAGGTATCCGAATCCGCCGCAAGCCTGCCAGAAACTCCTGTACTGCTCCTGTTGATTTGGTATCTCCGCATCCTGATGAACGAGGATGCCTCCGCAGTAGCCGTAATCGCGGCCTGCAG
>DASYNU010000194.1:0-4143 GCA_036008345.1 Bryobacteraceae bacterium | reverse complement strand
GAGTGGGGCGGATAACGCTGGCATTCACAAGGACGACGTACTGCTCCAAATCGGGGACGCCGCGATCCACAAAGTTATTGACGTTCCCCAAGCTCTCCAGCATGTAGTGACTTGGGACAAGGCGCGCCTCTACATGGTCCGCCGGTTAGGGATTCCAGTTCCGGCCCACGTGATCATCGGCGAGAAGGTGATCGACCGGGCAATTTATTACCAATACATCGTTGGGGTTGCCTATCTACTGATCGGGTTGTTTGTCTACTACCGGCGCGTCAACGCGCCACGTTCAGTACATTTCTACGTCCTCTGTCTGGCTTCGTTTGTTCTTTATTGCTTCCATTACACCGGAAAGCTGAACGCGTTCGATCAGGTGATCGATCTGGGCAACTTCGCCGCGGGAATTCTGGCGCCCACCATCTTCCTGCACTTTTGCCTGGTATTTCCGGATCGCCCGAAGTGGCTTCGCCGGGGCGGGCTCATCGCGCTGGCCTATGTTCCAGGACTGTTGTTGCTCACCGTCGATATTTTGGTTGGAAAGCAGATTCTCCGGGTTTCCGCGTCCCCGATTGAACTGAATTGGTTTCTGGACCGGGCTTGGCTCCTCTATCTGACCAGCGTCTACCTGGCTGGCGTGGGTGTATTGTGGCTCAAAACATCCGACGCCGAAGACCCGCTGGTTGGAAGGCAACTCAAGTATCTCCGCAATGGGGCGCTGTTCGGGATCGTCCCGTTCAGCCTGATTTATGCCATCCCGTATGTCGCCGGCGTCCTGCCGGGCCACTACGAGAAAATGGCGGTTCTCTCGCTGATTCTGATCCCGGTCACCTGGGCGTACGCGATTCTGCGTTACCGGCTGATGGATGTCGACATCATCTTCCAGCAGGGCTATGTGTACACATTAGCCACGCTGGTGGTGTTAGGAATCTTTTACGGGCTGATCTTTTCCTTCACCCGTCCGGAAGATTTGAGCCCGGCCGCGATCGTGGGACTGATCGTGTTCGCTACATTCATTTTCCAACCAATTCGCGACTGGTTGCAGGAGCAACTCGACCGTTATTTCTTCTATAAAGACCGGTATGACTACCGGCGGACGCTGATCGAATTTGCCAAGGAGCTGAGCTCGGAAACTAACCTGGATGAAATGCTGCGCTCGGTGGCGGACCGGCTGGTTCACACGCTTTCTATCCAACATGTCGCGTTTTTCCTGGCTGGCGACACGGACGACCAGTTCCGTCTGCACATGACCATGGGGAGCCGCAAGGATCGCGGCCAGAAACCGATCGGGGAACTGGATTTGAGTTTTCTGACGTCTCTGCCCGGAAAGCCCTATCTGTTTTTCGAGCGCACCCGGCATCTCTTGGATGTGGTTTCGCACGAGTGGCCCACGCGAGTACGTAACACGATTTCGGAACTCGATCTGACGTATTATTTCGCCTGCACCGTGCGTGGGCGGACCATTGCCTATCTCGCGCTAAGCCGTACCGACAAGGGCGATTTTCTTTCAAGCGATGATGTGGAGCTGCTGATCACGCTCGCCGGCTATGTAAGCATCGCGGTGGAGAACGCCCGGCTGTACCGATCCCTGCAGCATAAGGTGGAAGAATACGAGCGGCTGAAGGAATTCAGCGAGAACATTGTCGAGTCCATCAATGTCGGCATTTTGGCGGTCGACCTGGACGATCGCGTGGGAAGCTGGAACACCCAGATCGAGCGGCTGACGGGTATTGCGCGGCAAGCCGCCGTGGGCCAAAGGTTAAGTGAGCTGTTTCCAGCCGATCTCTGCGAGCGCTTCGAACAGGTTCGCGGTGATACAGGCGTTCGCAATATCTACAAGTTCGTGCTGCGTTCAACAAACGCCGCCGTCAACGGAAACGGCCACGCCCACACGCTGAATATCGCCGTGGCGCCGCTGGTATCCAAAGATCTGGAGCAGATCGGACGTCTGATCATCTTCGACGACATCACCGATCGCGATGAGCTGGAGCGGCGGTTGGTGCAAGCGGACAAACTGAGCTCCATCGGCCTGCTGGCAGCCGGAGTTGCGCACGAAGTAAATACGCCGCTGGCCGTGATCTCCACCTACGCGCAGATGCTGGCAAAACAGATTTCCGGTGACGAGCAAAAGTTCAAACTGCTGGATAAAATCGCCAAACAAACCTTCCGTGCCAGCGAGATCGTCAATTCGTTGCTGAGCTTCTCCAGAACTTCGCCCACTGAATTTGTAGAAGTGGATTTGAACAAGGTGATTCGCGAGACTTTGACACTGATCGAACATCAGTTGGAGAAGGCCGACATCCAGGTGAAGCTGAGCCTGGAATCGGGGTTGCCGGGCGTGAAGGCGAATTCGGGCAAACTCCAGCAGGTATTTCTCAACCTGTTCCTGAACGCGCGCGACGCCATGGAATCCGGCGGTACTCTTGCTATCCGCACCTGGAACGAAGAAGGGTTCGCCCGCATCGAAGTAGCTGACAGCGGGCAGGGCATCCCGCCCGAGCATTTGGAGCGCATCTACGATCCTTTTTTCACAACCAAAGGTTCCCGGAAAGGAACTGGCCTGGGCCTCTCGGTGACGTACGGCATCGTGCGCGAGCACGGCGGTACCATCCGCGTCGAGAGCCGTCCCGGAGCCGGCGCCCATTTCCACGTAGAGCTTCCACTGGCCAGGAAGCCGGTGCATGTCTGATCAACTTCCGGCTGACGACTTGGCGTCCCCACCCTACAAAGCACGCGTCTTAGTTATTGACGACGAGTCGGAAATTCGCGAAAGCCTGGCCACTTTACTGGAGCTGGAAGGCTACCACGTGGAACTGGCTGTGAATGGCACGGATGGCCTGCGCAAGGCCGAGGCCGGCAGCTATGATCTCATTTTGTTGGACCTGATGATGCCGGACCGATCCGGCATGGAGGTACTCAAAGACTTACGGGAGCGCGACTCGGAAACACCCATTTTCATGATTACCGCCTACGGCTCAGTGGAAGTGGCCGTGGACGCGCTGAAGAGCGGCGCCAACGATTATTTTTCGAAGCCCTGGGATAACGAAAAACTGCTGATCGAGATTGATCGCATGATCGCTTCCAGCCGGCTGGCACGCGAGAATATCCAACTCAAGCGTGCTCTGAAGCAGCAATATGCGTTCCCCAACATCATCGGCAAAAGCGAGCGTATGCTGCGCATTCTGGATCTGGTGACGCAAGTGGCGCCCAGCCGCGCGACTATCTTGATTACCGGCGAAACCGGAACCGGCAAGGAGTTGATCGCCAAAGCCATCCACGCGCACTCCGCCAGGTCGAACCAATTGTTTGTTCCAGTCAACAGCGGGTCGGTACCAGCGGACCTGATGGAATCGGCGCTGTTCGGCCACATCAAGGGGGCCTTCACTAGCGCCATCGCCACCCAAAAAGGATATTTCGAGATCGCCAACCGCGGCACCATCTTCTTCGATGAGATCGGCACCATCAGTCCGGAGACGCAAGCGAAGCTCCTGCGCGTGATCCAGGAGCGCGAGTTCATGCCGGTGGGGTCTACCGAGACCATCAAAGTGGATGTGCGCATCATTGCCGCCACCAACGCGGATCTGAAGAGGCTGGTGGAGGAAGGAAGATTCCGCGAGGACCTGTATTATCGCCTCAACGTCATCAACCTGGTGCTTCCTCCGCTCCGGGAGCGCAAGGAGGACATCCCCCGCCTGGTGGATTTCTTCTTCACCAAGTACAGCCGGGAAAACGAGAAGTTCCTGGATGAGGAGCAGAAGAGCCGGCTTGAATTCGAACCGGACGCTATGCAACTGCTCATGGACTACAACTGGCCGGGGAACGTCCGGGAGCTGGAAAATGCCGTGGAGCGGGCAGTTGTTTTGGCTTCTAACGCAACCGTCTCTGTCGATGTCCTGCCGGATTCCATTCTGCAGGCTGGCGGAATCCGCATACGGCGCGATGAAAGCGGCACCCTGCCGGCAGACGCCTCGCTATTCGAGATTGTGGCAGATTTCGAGCGGCGCAAGATCATCGAGATGCTGGAGACAGTGAATTGGAGCCAGACGGAGGCTGCCGAGAAACTCAGTATCCCGCTCTCGACCTTGAATCAGAAAATTAAGCGACTGAACATCGACGTGAGAAGGAAGGGCGCGGCGTAGGTTGCCTTCTGAG
>DASYNU010000193.1:0-22744 GCA_036008345.1 Bryobacteraceae bacterium | reverse complement strand
CGGGATTTCAGCTTTGGCTGGCAGATGCGAACCTGGGTGCGGATGCAAACCAGGACCGGCAAGGCAAAGGCGTTCCTTTACTATTTCGACCGGGTCCCTCCGGGCCCCGATAGCAGCCGCTACGGCGCTTACCACGCGTCGGAGATAGCTTATGTTTTTGGAAACTTGTTGCCGCCGCGGCCATGGGAAGATACCGACCGGAAGCTCTCGGAAGCCGTGTCATCCTACTGGGTGAATTTCGCGACTACGGGCGATCCCAACGGAAAGGGACTGACGAAGTGGCCGGCGTATCGGGAATCGAGCGATGTAGCCGAGGAACTGGGCGATAAAATTGGTCCGCTGCCAGACCTGCATAAAGCCGCGCTGGATTTTTTGGACGTTTACTTCGCGGCGCAGCGGAACCACTAGAATTCAGGATTCAGGAGTTAGAAGCCAGGATAATGGTGGCGGCGCTCCGCGCCGGATTCCTCCTTCTGAATTCTGGATTCCGGCTTCTGGATTCTGCTTTTTCCTGCTAAACTGAACAGTTTGTGAGCAGTCATCGATTCGCAGTTTTAGCCCTCATTTCCATCTCGCTCGCTTCTAGCCTGTGGCTTTTGCTTGACGTAATCACCGCCTACACTTACTCGCGCGAAACGTATGCGTTCGGAGTACCGAACTTCGAAAGCCGGTTCGAAGCGCTCCACAAATCCATGCCTCCCCGATCCGTGCTGGGTTACGTTTCCGATAACCCCGGGAATAACACGCAGTCGCAAGCCGAGTTCTATCTCACTCAGTACGCTCTTGCGCCGGCCATCGTCAAGGCTACCACCGAGGAGCATTTCGTGGTCGCGAATTTTCACAATAACGCTCCGAATGCCAACATGCTCAGGGCCAAGAATCTGGTGCTGGTTCAGGATTTCGGCAACGGCGTATTTATCTATCACAACACTACCCGATGACCCTGCTCTATCTGGCACTGGCTTGGTTGCTGGGCAGCGGCCTGGTTCGTTGGTTATTTCCCGCGCCGCTGCGCTTCACTTTGCAGAATGCTCTGGTTTTTTCGCTAGGCGCTGGAGTCGGAGTCGGGGTTGCATCCTCTTTGTTTTTCCTTACTCTTGCATTGGTTGGTCCGAAAATCGTGGTACTGGCCGCCGTTCAAGGTGTGGCGTTGGCCGCAGCTTTGGTGTTGGGCATTCTGGTGGCCCGGCACGGGAAGTCGATCGAATGGGCGCCCGGGCCACCCACTCCCTGGTATTTCACAGCAGCGTTAGGTGTGGCGGTGGCCAGTGCGGTGACCATGTTCATCTTCTGTACGCTCACCAAGCCTCATGGTGAATGGGACGCCTGGGCCATCTGGAATATGCGGGCTCGTTTTCTGTTCCGTGGGGGCGAATTCTGGCGCGACGCTTTTTCAAACCAACTCGACTGGTCGCATCCCGATTATCCTTTGTTGCTTCCAGGCATCGTGGCTATGTGCTGGACGTTGGCGCGCGCCGAATCCACGGTCGCATCCACGGGGGTCGCATTTCTTTTTACGTTTGGAGCCGCGGGTGTGTTGATTTCAACGTTAGGGATTCTGCGCGGCAAAATGCAAGCCCTCATCGCGGGAACATTATTGCTGGGTGGCGTGTCGCTGATTGTGAACGGCGCCAATCAATATGCGGACGTGCCGCTTAGCTACTTCATTCTGGCCACGCTCGGATTGTTGTGTTTACAGGATCGCTATCCGCACGATCTACGCTTCAGTATCCTGGCTGGGTTGACCGCGGGCTTCGCAGCTTGGACCAAGAATGAAGGCATGTTTTTTCTAGTGGCGATGCTAGCGGCGCGTGCCTGGGCTATAACGCGTTACGGGAATCGAGCTGCGCTCGCGCCGCAGTTTCTTCGGCTGGCCGCCGGGCTTGCGGCCCCGCTGGCCGTGATCGCGTTCTTCAAGCTTCGGTTTGCTCCACCCAACGATCTGCTGACCAGGCAACCGCATCAAATCGTCGCGCATCTGGCCGACATCTCGCGCTGGATCACGGTGATTCAAGAGTATGTCGTGGAGCCCTTCCGTATCGGAGAGTATCTGGTCCCGGTGATTCTGGTACTGGGCGTGTATTGGTATCTGGTGCGCTTTAAGGTAGAGCAACAGGACCGGCCAGGGATAGCCACGATACTCATAGCGGGGGGGCTTATGTTGGCGGCTGAATTCGCCATCTACGTAGCGTTGCCGGGTGACCCTTCCTGGCAGACGAAAACTTCGTTCGACCGATTGCTAATGCAACTCTGGCCGTCCGCCTTGCTGGCATTCTTTATGGCGGTGAACACGCCGCAGCTTCAAGCCAAGTCCAAGGCTGAGGAAAAAGGCAAGGCGGTTGAAAAGGGCAAGGCCGCCAAACGAGCGGTGAAGCCATCGGCAAAATGAGACTGCCGCGAGTCCTTACTCCGGAAAACGGCGGCCCGGAAATGCGGATTGCGGTTTCTTTTGCGCAGGGGCGGCGCTGTTGGCGTGCGATTGCGGCATGGGGTTGCTGAAATCGAGCTCCGATGTCGTGAATTGCAATTGCCGGTCCAGGACCATCTCCATGGTGGTTCCTTTCGCCAGCACGGCTTCCGGCCCGCGCGTGAGCAGCACGCCCACCAATCCGGCCGCGGCTCCAGCGGCCGCTCCAACACCTGCGCCCATGCCGGGATGTCCGGCCGCTGCGCCAGCCAAACCACCGATACCCGCGCCCGCGCCGGCTGCTTCTCCAATGGTTTTCAAGTCGCCGGCTTTGTTGCCGTCGCTCTTCACTTTACCTTCAGATTTATCCAGCGTATCGGGCGCCGTTCCGTCCAGACTACCGATGCGGGCACGGAAATCGCGTGTCACCCCATTCGGCAGAGTCAAGGAGTCAAACCGGACGTACAACTCGCCCCGCCCATGCACCCGTCCCGGACGCTTTACTTCCGTCACCGTTCCGGCCACGTAGCTTCCCGGCGGAATCACAATGCGGCCATTGGCAAGAATCGGGAAAACGGTCTCGAGATAAATCCGTTCGCCTTCGCTGGCCGTTTTAGTGCTGACGCTATTGATCATGCTCAGCGGGACTTTGGTGCCGGCGGGAACCAGAAAGTCGTCGCTGGGGCTGGCGGACTGCTTGACCTCCGCAACCTTCACCTCCTCGGTAGCCTTTACCTCCTCGGCAACCTTCACCTGTGGATCGGGATTGGCTGGAGGGTTCTGTTCCTGAGCGCAGAGCGAGAGAACGGCCGCGATGACGACGTATCCGAAACGTAAACACATATAATTCATCCCCGTTGCTGTGCTGGTCTCCTCTTTATTCTAAACGTAATGAAAGCAAAATAGGTTGAGGCACCGCCGCCCGCAGAATCCCTGAAGAAATCAAAAGCACCGGTCGCTTACGCTCGCGGTGTCGGAAAGAATGTGGCATGTTTAGAGAACGTTACCGAACCGCGAGCGTAAGCGACCGGTGCTTTTGTTTATTTAACGGGCACTCGTCGAGTAAGTGAGGAGTTACAAGTAAATGTAACTTTTTACCGTGAACGCAGTCTCACCACATGGATGAGCCGCATACTTCCAGCAATCCTGTTCGCGCTGGCGCCCGCCGTGGCGCTGGCCGAGAGCGCCATGCCCAGCATCGGGTATACCGGCGCGCCTGCCGATCACAATGGACAGAACTGCAGCGTCTGTCATAGCACCTTCGGCGCTGCCAACAGCGATACGCGGGGATCCGTCACGGTCTCGATCACCAATTACAATCCGGGCGTGCCGCAAATGATTCACGTCACCGTGATGCATCCCACGGCAAGCCGCTGGGGTTTTCAGATGACCATCCGCGAGGTGAGCGATGAAAGCACAGAGGCTGGAATATTCTCGACCAGCGCCGGCGTCCCATTTACGGTGGTTTGCGACGACGGAACCCACTTTGGCTCCGCGCCCCCTTGCAACGCGAACAATGGCCGCCAATTTGCGGAGCAAATCAATGCACCGCGCACGGGTACGGGAGCGGGTTTCGACTGGCTGGTGCCGTGGACGCCCCCTCAGACCGAAGTCGGCCGGTTGCATATCTACGTCGCGGCAGTGGCTGCGGATGGAGATGGCACGGCCCAGGGCGACCGCGTGTACACTTACGAAGGAACTCTTCCGTTTGTGGGCGCCTGCAGCTTGTCCGTGGCGCCTAATTTGCGAACCGTAATGAACGGCGCTTCCTTCCAGCCGCCGTTTTCCTCGAATGCAATGATCACCGTGTTCGGAACGAATTTTCAGGTCTCCGGTCTCCAGCGCACAGTGGGATTGGGTGATTTGGAAAATAACAATACAACCTTTCCAACCACGTTGGCCTGCGTCGCGATAGAGGTAACCGGGCCGGGGATTGCGCAACCAGTCCGGCTTCCCATTGCGTTCGTGGAGGACGATCAGATCAACGCTCAGGCTCCGGAATTCGTAGGTACCGGGCCGGTGATGTTGAAGGTTGTTTTGAATCCGGATAAACCGAATCAATTGCTCAGCGACGTGGCGACGTTGAATTCGGAGCAGGCATTTGCCCCGGCATTCTTTGTTATTCCAAACTCCACCACTATTGCCGCACAGATCGGCGGCACCAGCATACCGATTGCGGATCCATCACTGGTTCCAGGAGGCCAAGCGGCTAAGCCGGGCCAAATCGTGACACTATACGGAACCGGGTTCGGTGATTTTATGCAGCCGGTTCCGACCGGGCAATTGACCACGGAGGCGGATCCACTGGCCACTCCGATTACGGTAACCGTCGGCACCTCAACGTTGTCCTCCGCGGATGTACTTTACGCCGGCACATCACCGGGATTGCTCGGAGGCCTCTATCAGTTCAATGTGCGAATTCCTGCTTCCACTCCGGATGGAGACACCCCGATAACGATCTCGATTGGCGGGTTTAAAACACAGACTGGCCTTACGATACCGGTGCATCAGTAGCGATCGCCCGACGGCTGGATGTCGCATTTTCGAAGTTGACGAAGCATAGCACGCAGAAAGTTTGGCGCCTTCCGCGGGCCTAAGTTTAGCTTTGACGCCTTTTCGCGGTGTAATTTTTCCCTACCATGGCTCGGATGCGCGCTTCCAGCTTCGACGCCTCCCCTTTGCGCTTCATCTTCTTTAGTAACTCGACGTAGTCGGTAGCGGTGTCGGCCAGCAGCTCCACACTTGGATCAGACGCGCTCACTACCAGATGCTGCTTGGAGGTCAGAATGCCTCGCTTGTCCAGAATTGCAATGGAGAGGCGGTAAAGGGGCTCCGCTTCCATGAGGTTTTCTCTCGCGATATAGATGGATGCCAACGTGTTCAGGCTGGCCACGGTTTCACTTTCGCGCGTTGTGAGCACCTGACGCACCAGCGGCTCCGCATCCACCGGACGGTTTAGCGCTGCATAGACTTCCGCCAGTTTCTGGTATTTGCCGGTGAGCTCTGGACTTTCCGATCCCAACTCCTTGGTCCAGACGAAGACCGAGCGTTCGAAACAACGTACGGCGGCGGCGTAATTCTTCTGCTGCATATAAAGCGAGCCGAGCTCGTCCAAGTTCTTGGCCACTTCCGAATGCATCGGTCCCAAGCTGCCCTCTCGAATCGCCAGCGTTTGGCGAAGCAGCGGCTCGGCTTCGGAATACTTCTTCTGCTCGAGCGACAGGGAAGCCAGGCCGTCGAGGGTGGGCAGCAGCTCAGGACTCGCGGGCGGGAACGTGGCTTGCTGGATTTTGAGTACGCGCTGATAGTACGTCTGCGCGGATGCGAAGTTGGATTTCAGCACGTACAGGCGAGCTAGTTGGCTCAAGTCGGCTACCAGTTCAGCACTTTCACCTCCGGCGGCGCGTTCGCGAATAGCCAACGCCCGCCGCAGGTATTTCTCCGCCTCCGGATACTTGGAGTCAGCCTGAAAAACTTTAGCAACTTCTTCCACGGCCGGCACCAACTTGGCGTCCTGCTCCCCGTATTCGCGTTCCAGAATCCGCAGCGACCGTTCCAAGAGTTCCGCTGTGCGCGCGTACTTCATCTGCGCGAAATTCACTCTCGCAAGATCCTGCACCGCGCCAATCAACTGCGGATTCGCGCGGCCCAGAGCGTCCTCTTCCAGTTCCAGCCGTTTCTGGTATATTTTCTCTGCTTCCGGGTACCGGCTTTCCGCAGAATAGAAGTCCCCCAATGCCCGGTAAGCTTTCGACACGCGGGGATCGGTGGGTTTCCACTGCGCGGCCTCTGTGACTGCTGCCAGAAGGGCAGTCTCCGTCTTAGAAACCGCGGCTTGCGGCTTGTCGATATTCTGGCCCACGGCGTAGCAAGTAAGTACTAGAACTGAGCAGACAATGCTGGCGGCGCGTCGATTGGAAGTGTGCATGTCGCCAAAGCCATCGACAGAACAACATCGACAGTGTAGGATGTTTCGCAAGAATGAAACTATCGAGCGCGAAGTTTGCCCGGAGGGGTTAAGGCGAATCCACTAGGAGTATGTCAGACGCGCGCCTTAAGCACCGACTCCCTTACGGGTCGCGGTTCGGAAGCGCGTTGTGTGCGGCCGGGAACATGGGTAACGGAAACCGCGACCGTGAGGGAGTCGGTACTCTACCACGCGCCTTGGCCGATAACCAGTGCCGAGAATGTGCGCAGAAGAATTGTCAAATACATCTTGGTCGTCAATTCTCGCACCAGTTTCAAATCCAGTGACGCCCGCTCCGGGTACTTAATGGTGCTTCGTCCAGAGACTTGCCAGAGTCCGGTAAGTCCCGGCTTCACCGACATCAGTTCCGCGGCGGCGGAACCATAATGGCGAACCAGCTCAGCACGTGTTAGCGGGCGCGGACCAACCAGCGACATCTCGCCGCTAACGACATGCCAGAACTGCGGGATCTCATCTATCGAATGGCGGCGGCAAAATGCAGCAAACCGGCTGGTCACCCGGGGATCGTGAGCTTCCTTGCCATCTTCCAGAGGATCTGCGATGACGTACTCGATCCAGCCGGCGCGGCGCGAAGCTGGCTCCCTGGAGTCCCACATCGACCTCAGCTTTAACATCCAGAACGGACGACTGTGCCTGCCAATCCTCAGATGAGCAACTAATGGCGACCTCCGTGAGAGAACCGATACCAGGACAGCCGAGCCAATGAGTAAGGGGCTGGTCAGGAGCAATAGAAAAAGGCCGGTGGCGCGCTCGGCAATTTCCTGCAACGTGATCTGCCGCAGTGCAGGAAATCGTTCGAGTTGGAGACTGGGAAGCACGTGCTAAGTGGAGTATACGGGTCTAATCGCGATAACGGAAGGTTTGTACAATTTGTTTGCATTCTTTTTACACGGCTGGGCCAGGGTTTGCTCAACGGCCGCGGATGGCTTGGTCGATTGAAACCTGATGGTCATCCAAAATGGTGCCCACGGCGCGTTCCAATGCGGCTCGTGCTTTGAGATAGGCGCCCTTGGCAACCACTACGGTGGATCTGGCTTGGGCCAAATAGCTCTCGTACTGAATGATAAAGAAACTGGTGGAGGCGCCCACCTGGAATTTAGATTGCTCGGCTTCGAGCGATTCCTGTTGCAGCGCTTCCGTCTGCAACGCAGCCTCATACGACGATCGAGCTTTGCGCATGGCCACTAAAGCGTCTTCCACCTCGAGCTGAGCCTGATTACGCAACTGCTGCAGACGAATTTCAGTTTGACGAATTTGGATTTCATCGCGCACTACGTCGGCTTGCGCAGTTCGATTGCGCAGCGGCAGGGTCAACTGGAGTCCGACCTCGTAGAGGGGATACTTGAACGTGGCGAGTTGCTCCAGCGCACCGCCGTAACTGCCCAGGAAATTCGGATCGGCCACTGGCCCTACCGAGCTTTGTTGGCCTGCCAGGCCATTGTTCTGCGCCATACCCACCAGGTCCAGCTCCGGCCGCAGCGCATTGCGCGAACCCTCTAAGCTGATTTCGGAATTTTCAACCTGGACCCCGGCCTGTTTGAGGTCGGGCCGGTTCTGGAATGCGCGGACCAGGAGATCTTGAAGCGGAGGTAAATTATCTTTCTCCGGCAAGTTGAGGGAATCGGTGGGTATGATGCGCGCATTCAATACCTCGGGCCGATTCGCACTGCGGCGCGTAATCACGCTCTTGACGATGGCTTCCTGTTCTTCGAGCAACCCGCGCGAATTGATGAGATCCTGGCGGATGGAAAACACCTGAGCATTGGCGCGGGTCAGTTCAATCTGCGCCTGTGTACCTTCGTCCACCTGCGCCTTGGTATCCGAATACAATTTTTCAGCCGCCGAAAGTGTCTCTTCCTTTACCTTGACGTCTTCAAACAAAGCGACGAGGTCTGTATACAGCCGGACTACGCCGTACACGGTGGCTATCAACTGCTGACGCAATAGAAGATCCGCGATTTTGCGTTCGTTCTTTGCAATGCGGATAAAGCGGCGGTTCACCGCCAGACCAAATCCGCGCACCAATGGTTGCGTCACCGTGACGCCGAACGTGGAGGCTGTGAAGGGGCTGTAGGCGCTACTGGTTGAGTTTAGAGTCTGCCGCATGTTGTCGAAACCGGCGCTTAATTGCGTGCCGGGTCCGAAACCCTGCGAGTAACCGACGTTGGCCAGTGTCGTGTTCGAATTCAGCACATTGACACCTGTGTTACCAGGGCTAGACTGAGGAGCGTTTTGATGCATCCAGTTCACTTGGGCAGTGATCGCGGGATCGAACTGAGGAATGGCCGGGCCGTTGGAGAGCGGGAGGGTTCCGAGAATCGACAGATTGGTTTGTTGTTCGGCTAGCACACCCAACTCGGATGGGTTGGTAGGCACCGAGCCTACGGCGACGGTGGATGACGCCGCACTGGTCACCAGTGGGCTGGCCGGTCCACCTACGCCGACGGGCACTTCGGCCAGGTTGTAGGAGAATCCGCGCAATAGTCCGCCGCCTTTGGCGCGCAGCACCTCCGAATCCGCCGTCGGCATATTGTAGCGCTGCAATTCCACATCCAGATTGTTCTCGATGGATAACGCGATCGCGTCGGAGAGCGAAAGATAGATGTTGCCCGCTCGCAAGACTTGGTCCAGGCGCGTCGAATTCGATAGATCCACTGGCGGCACCGGACGTGGCGCGTACGGCCGGGCCAGGCGCTGCCACACGGAGTCCTCCGCGGGAAGGGATAGGGCGCTGATGAGCAATAAGGAAATAGGGACAGTGAGTTTTTTCATGTGGAGCTCTTTGCGCTCCCAACGCTCTCTAAACATAAGACGTTCTTTCCGAACCGCGAGCGTGAGCGACCGGTGCTTTTGAATGTTTCACGGATTCTAAGGGAGCCGGTGAATATCTAATGGGAGCCTGCTTTGGCCGGAGGTCTTGGCGCACCTTCGGCTCCCGCGACGGGCTGAACCCGCGCACCCTCTTGCACCGAATCGTTCGGGTTCACGATCACTTTCTCGCCTTCGTTCATCCCGGAAAGCACTTCGATGCGGTCACCGAAGTCGCGGCCGACCAGGATGCGCTGGAAGTGCACTTTGTTGCCCGCGCCGACCAGCGCCACTTCGGTACCCTCTGGGCGCACTACCAAGGTATCGCTCGGGATCAACAACGGTGGATCCTTGCGAGGCAGATTCAGGTCCACCTGAACGTACATCCCCGGCATCAGTTTTCCAGCCCGATTTTCGGCCTGGACCTCCACCAGCAAAGTGCGGCTGGAAGGGTCCAGCGAATTAGCTGTTCGAGCCACTTGGCCCGGAAACTTTGTGTCGGGCGCTTCGGACGTGCTCAGGAACGCTTCTTGCCCGACATGTATGTCCGCGGCGCTGGACTGCGGGACGTTCACATAGGTCCGTAGGACGTCGGTCTTCGCAATTCGAAACAGCAGCGTGTTCCCGGAGTTCACTAGCGCTCCTACATCCACGTTGCGCAAGGTAATTACCCCAGCAAAGGGAGCGCGAACCTTCAGGTAGTTTTGCAGCTCGGTAAGGCGCGCCACATTTGCCTCCGCGGCGCCGACATTGCTTCTCCCCGCCGCTACAGCGTGATCAAGCGCACGAACGTTGGCGGATTGCGCGACATACTGCGCCTGGTACTGATCGTTCTCCTGGCGCGATACCACTCCACGTTTCACCAGATTGTCCCAACGCTGGGCTGTTACCTTGGCCAGCGATTCATTGGCCTTGCCTTGCTCGAGAGCCGCGCTAGCGCGCTCCAGATCGGCCTGCACCTGTTGGACCGCAGCCTCGGCCTGGCGCACCTGCTGATCCATATCCGGGGCTTCGATTTCCGCTAGGAGCTGTCCGGCGGTCACGCGGTCGCCAATATCCACGGAACGCGTTTTGAGAAAGCCTTCAGCTCGGGCCAGGATCGGCGCTTCGGTGACCGCCTGGATATTGCCCGGAAGAACCAAGTTGCCCCGTCCATCGGCACGGCGGGCCGTCATGACGCTCACTCGCGGCAGCGCATCATTGTGCGCATCCGCTTCGGCCACCAGTTGCACTTCACGCTGGTGCCGTGGGATATAACCAGCCACAAATGCGATAACCAGAATCACTACAAACAGTAGCACCAGATTTCGAATGGTGTGGCGGGAGGGTTGGGCCACATGTTCGGCCGCGCCGGCGCCCGCCTGCTTCTGTTCCAACTGGCGCTTCAGCTCCTCAATCTCGGCGCGAAGTTCAGCTTCGTTGTTGGTTGTTTCTGGTCGCATTCAGGTTCTGCGCCTTAGCGGCTGTGCCGGTGCCAGGCCTCCACTCCTGGCACAATCTCCCGCTCTTCGTCCTCGATTCGCTTGTCATGATCCACCGGCGGCGACTTCCGGAGATACGTATATACGATCGGCACAATGAACAAAGTTGTTACAGTGGCCACCAGCAAGCCGCCGATCACCGCACGGCCGAGCGGCGCATTTTGCTCACCGCCCTCGCCCAGCCCAAGCGACATGGGAAGCATGCCCAAAATCATCGCCGCGGCGGTCATCAACACCGGCCGCAATCTGGTGAAACCGGCCGAGAGCGCCGCCGCCCGCACGCCCTTGCCTTCCATACGCTCATCGTTCGCGAAAACCACCATCAGGATGCTGTTCGCCGTGGCGACGCCGATACACATGATGGCGCCCATCAATGACGGAACGCTGAAAGTAGTTTGCGTCATGAACAACATCCACAGGATTCCGGCCAATGCGCCTGGCAGAGCGCTTACAATAATGAACGGATCCACCCAGGATTGGAAATTGACCGCCATCAACAGATATACCAGAACTATCGCGGCAATGACGCCCAGGCCCAGGCGATAAAACGATGTCTGCATGGTCTTGGATTGGCCGCGCAGCATCAACGTGGTGGCCTTCGGCACCTTGGTCTGGCTCATGATCTTCTCTACCGCGGTGGTGACGCCGCCTAGATCGCGCCGATCGACGTTCGCGTACACATCGAACACCGGCTGCACATTGTAGTGATTGACAATTTCGGCCGCGATGCTGTGGTCGATGGTTGCGAGGTTTGAAAGCAACTGCGTCTGGGACGGCAGCGATCCAGGATTCCCGTAGGCTGCCGAGGCTTGGCTGGGCGATGCTCCCATGGATGCGTCTCCGGCCACCGACACGCCGGCCATGGATCCGGGCGTGTTCGAGACTAACGCGCCCGTTCCTGCCGTGATGGGCGTCCGCATGAGCGCGTCCACCGAGTCAATCCTGTACTGCGGCGTCTGCACCAGCACCGAGTAATTGACGCCATTGCCCCAGTTCAACCACTGGTTCGGCGCCACCTGGCCGCTGCCGCTGAGAGAGATCAGCACGCTGTTAGCGACATTTTGCTGACTTAGACCCAGCTGTCCCGCCTTGGTGCGGTCGACGTTGATCCGCAATTCCGGCGCATCCACCACCTGATGAATATGCACGTCCGCCGCGCCAGGAATCCGAGCCATCCGTTCCGCCAGTTGTTGCGCGATCTTATAATTCGGTCCCGCGTCGCGTCCCGTCACCTGCACGTCGATGGGCGCCGGCAGGCCGAAGTTCAGAATCTGGTTGGTGATGTTGGCTGCCTCGAAGAACACCACCAGATCGGGGAATCTTTCGTGCAGCCGCTTCCGGAGCTGGTCGGTGTAGATCGCGGTGGGACTGTGTTCGGGCTTCAATGAAACCAAAATGTCGCCGTCGCTAGTGCCGATGGTTGGACTGTCGCCGAAACCCAGGTTGAAGCCGCCGTTCGGCAGCCCAATGTTGTCCAGAATGGTATCCAGTTCCCCGGGCGCAATCACGCTGCGAATTTCGTTCTCAATAGAAGCGAAGATCATTTCCGTGCTTTCGATCCGTGTACCGGCAGGCGCGCGCGCATGTAGCCGGATTTGGCCGGAATCGACGGTGGGAAAGAAGTCGCTGCCTACCAGATACACCAGGCCAAGCGAGCCAAAGGCAAACACTAAAAATCCGGTCAAGACGGCCGCGCGATGATCCAGCGCCCAGTCCAGTAGGCCGGTGTAGGCCGACCGGAATCGCACGAAGTAGCGATTGAATGCAAAGTGAACACGCCAGATGAAGGGATGGCCTTCCGCGGTTCCACCCTCGCCGTGCTCGCCCTTTCGATACATGTCCACTTCCTGTTTCAGCAGGAAGTGAACCATGGTGGGAATCAGCGTGCGCGATAGCATGTAAGATGCAAGCATGGCGAAAACCACCGCCATGGCCAGCGGCGTGAACAGATACCTGGCGGCGCCGGTAAGCAACAGCACCGGGACAAATACAATGCAGATTGCCAGAGTGGAAACGAACGCCGGGATGGCAATCTGCATCGCGCCGTCCAGGACAGCCCTCACTAGCGGCTTCCGTAGAGCCAGGTTGCGGTGCGTATTCTCGATTTCTACGGTTGCGTCGTCCACCAAAATGCCAACCGCCAGAGCCATTCCTCCCAGCGTCATAACGTTGATGGTCTGACCCAACAGGTCAAGGATAATAATCGACGTGAGAATCGAGAGAGGAATCGAAATGCAGACGATCACCGTGCTGCGCCAGCTTCCGAGAAACAGCAGAATCATCAGCCCGGTCAGGAGTGCCGCGATGCTGGCTTCCTTGAGCACACCAGAGATGGAGGCGCGCACGAAAATGGATTGATCGAAAAGCCGCCGGATCTTCACTCCGTCGGGTAAGCCGGCTTCGATTTTCGGCAAGGCAGCCTTAACCTGATTCACGATGGCCAACGTGGAAGCTTGCCCATTTCGCAGGACAGTCAACAAAGCTCCGCGCGTTCCATTCGTCCGCACGATGTTGGTTTGTACGGCGAAGCCGTCGCGAACGTTGGCGACGTCCTTGAGATAAACCGTGGCGCCGTTCACCGACTTGATCGGCAGATTATTCATCTCACTCAGAATTACGGGGCTGCTGTTGACCTGCACCTGATACTCGCGATCGCCGATCTTCACGCTTCCTGCCGGAAGAATCAAGTTCTGGTTAGTCAGCGCGTTCGTCACATCGGTGGCGGAAAGCTGCTTGCTATACATGGCGGCGGGATCGAGATCCACCACGATCTGCCGCATCTTGCCGCCATAAGGCGATGGGACCGCCGCGCCTTGCACTGTGGCTAACGGCGTACGAATGAAGTTCTGCCCGATGTCATAAAGTTGTTGCTCGCTCAACGTTTGGCTTTCGAGCCCCAATTGCAGGATGGGAACGCTGGATGCATCGTACTTGAGAATGGCTGGTGGATAGATTCCGGGGGGCATGCCGCGCAGAATGGAGTTTGAGATGGCTTCCACCTGAGCCATCGCCAGATCCACCCTCACGTTGGGATGGAAATAGACTCGCACCACCGACACGCCGTAATACGATTGCGATTCGATGTGTTCGATATCGTTGACGGTGGTGGTCATGGCACGCTCGAAAATTGTGACCACGCGCTTTTCCATCTCTTCGGGCGGAATCCCGTTGTAGGTCCACACGATGCTGACCACGGGGATGTCGATATACGGGAAGATATCCACCGGCATCGTAACGATGGCCGTGGCGCCCAGCAGCAAAATCGCCAACGACATTACGACGAAGGTGTAAGGGCGGCGGAGGGCTAATCGGACTATCCACATTCGGTTGCGAGCATTCCCGTTATTCCAGCTAGCAGGCCGGTGGACAGACTCCGGAGGGCCTCAACCCCGGGCAGGCAAAGCCCGCCATCCCTGAGACTCAACGGAGAGCGATCCAACAGCCTAACTAGCTTGATTGTAAGGATGATAGCCGCGCGTGTCAGGTTATTAGCCCTTTCGGGCTATGAGCGGGCTGTCTGGTATTACTTGTGGTCTGGATTGAATCCGATTCGCCGGCTGGGCGGTGCCGGCGGACGTTTGAGGTCCTCAATCTCTTCCGCCAGGATTGTGATCACGGATGCGTGACGCTTTTGATTCGCCTCAAGTTTTTCCAGCCGCGCAGCCCAGGCCTTCTGGGTCGAAAACATTTCCCGCAGCTTCACAAAAGCCCGAACGATGAGAATGTTCATCTGCACCGCTTGTTTGCTATTCAACACTGAAGAGAGCATAGCCACGCCATGCTCAGTAAAGACGAATGGCAGATAGCGGCTGCCACCACGTCCATTCTTTGAGGTCACATTTTGTGACCTCAAAGATCCCACTTCCTTGGGGATCAGTTGAAACATGAAATCTCCCGGAAAGCGGTCCAGGTTACGTTTGACAGCCTGGTTAAACGCTTTCGTGGGGACCTGATAAAGGCTGGCCAGATCAGCATCCAGCATTACCTTTTGACCTCGAACCAAGTAGATGCGGCGCGCAATCACTTCCACCGGCACGGGGAGATTCCGCGCACGCCCATTACTCTGTCGCTTAAGCATGCAAGAGTAGTGCCCGCAGGGGACCAGTTGTAGCAGTCTATCTTGAAGAATCTTCCCTCTTACAGGTGAATAATGCCCCGCTGGATGGCCGCGGTTGCCGCTTGCGTCCGATCCTCTACCGCCAGTTTGCTCAGAATGCTCTTGACATGGTTCTTGACTGTGTGTTCCGCAATACCGAGAGCGTAGGCAATTTGTTTGTTGCCATGTCCCTTGACGATTAGCTCCAACACTTCCAGTTCTCGCGCACTCAAGGATGCGGAGAGGGAACTCGCTTCGAGCGCCGCCGCGATGGATGGTGGGAGGTATGTCTCGCCGGCATGTACCGCGTGGATAGCTCGGATCAACTCATCATGCAGCACGTCTTTGGTCAGATAGGCGCGCACGCCGGCATTAAGCGCTCGCCGGATATCTTCATCGCCGCCATAGGTGCTCAGCGCGATAATTCGAGCCTGTGGAAGTTCAGCCTTGATAGCGACGATGGCTTCCAGGCCGCTGGTTCCAGGCATTCGCATGTCCATGAGCGTGATGTCAGGGCGATGCTGACGGTGGAGTTCCACTGCCTGGGCGCCGTTAGCGGCTTCGGCCACCACGTTCATGTCGGGTTGCGTGTTCAGAATGGTCTTCACGCCTACGCGCGCGATCAGATGGTCTTCCGCAATCAGAATCCGAATCACCGCAGCGGTACCTTCACTTCAACCTCAGTCCCGTGCCCGGGCGCGCTATGAAGCTCCAATTCGCCGCCCAAACGCTCGGCCCGTTCGCGCATCCCCAGCAGGCCGAAGTGGCCGCCCAGTTCGGAGAACGCTTCGGTCTGCTCGAAGCCCTGGCCGTCGTCGGCCACCGACAAACGCAACCGGCCAGTTTCCATCTCCAGCCGAATCCGCACTTCACTGGCCCGGGCATGTTTGATTGTGTTGGCGACTGCTTCCTGCGCGATACGCAACAAATGCTGCTCCATTTCTTCGGGCAAGGGCCGGGTTCCTCCCGCGACATCGACATGCACCTGGACCAGCGATCCGGCCGTCCACTGGCGCGCTGCTTGGGAAAGCGCTGCCGGAAGATCGTAGCCTTCCAGAGCGGAAGCGCGCAGGTCCATCACAGAACGGCGCGCTTCGGTGAGACTATGCCGGGCCATTTTACGCGCCAGGTCCAGATGCTGCCGGGCGACATCCAGGTGGCCGTTCAGTGTCAGTGCCACCGCATCCAGCTGCGACGAGATGCCGACGAAACCCTGCGCTAAAGTATCGTGAATCTCTCGCGCCAACCGCGCCCGCTCTTCCAGTACGAATGCGAAGCGCTGGCGAATCTGCATCACTCGCAGCCGGAACAGCCCCCAAATGCCGGCCGCCGCAAGCAGGATGCACATATAGAGAAACCAGGCAGTCTCATAAAAATGAGGTAGCAACTGAAACGCGAAGGAAGTCTCGCTCCAAGGGCCGCCAGGGATGCCGGCTCGAACCACGAAGCGATAGTCGCCATGCCGCAGGCTGTTGTAGTTGGTGACACGGCGGGAGACGGCGCTCACCCAGTCCCGATCGAGACCCTCCAGCCGGTAAGAATATCGAACGCGCTCCGGCGCGCTCAAATTGACTCCGGTGTAACGGAACTGCACGCGTCCATCGCCGGGCGATAAATTCGCCGGCGCCGTTAGTGGCACAGAATGATCATCCACCATGACGTCCAGCAGGTGGACCACGGGCGCGGCTAGGTTGGGCGGCTTCTGGTTAGTATCCAACACCGCCAATCCCCGGCTGGTAGGAAACCACAGGCGCCCATCCCGGGTCCGGGTACCGCCTCGGCTGGTGGGATAACCGGGCGCACACTGCGCGCTACGCAATCCGTCGGCAACGCCGTAGTTCACCGCGTGAATGGAATGAATTTTGCCCGCAGCGAAGTCGTTCAACTCCTGCTTCCTCACGCTGCAAATTCCACGGGTGGTGCTGAGCCACAACCAGCCGCGTCCATCCTCTTCAACGTGTGAAATGTTGTCGCTCAGCAGGCCGTCCTTGGTGGTGAAATGGAAGAATCTCCCATCCCGCAAACTGTTCAAGCCGCCTCCAAAAGTGCCGATCCAAAGGGTTCCGTCCGCGTCCTCTGCGAGAGTCCGGATTTGATCGCTCGAAAGTCCGTTGGCTACCGTGAACAGCTGGGGTTTTTCATCCTTCCAGCGCCACAATCCCTGCCCGTACGAACCGGCCCACAAGCTTCCGTCACGCGTTTGGCAAAGCGTCACCATGGAATCGTTCAACAGCGGTCCTCCGGGGATCACGGTGCGGGCGCCATTGCTCGACAACTCACCGAGGCCTCCCGGCATAGCTACCCAGAGTTTTCCTGCGCGGTCTTCCAGGAAATCGAATGCCAGCCGCCGATGCATGGGATCTTCCAGCACCTGATTCGAGAAGCGGCCGTCGTGCATCCGGCTGGGCCCTTCGCGCGTGGCGATCAAAAGGTCGCCCCGATGATCCTCACGGATAGAAAAGACCTCATTGCTGGGCAAGCCGTCGCGGGTGGTGTATACGCGGGCTCTCTCACCGCCGAGCTGCACTAAGCCGCGGTCATGAAAACCAATCCAGATTCGGCCACGATGATCCTGATAAACCGTGGTCGGCTCATCGCTCGGCAACCCTTCCGACTCGCCGTAGATGGCGAACATGTCGTCGCGCAGGCGATTCAGTCCGCTGCTCATACCCACCCACAGATTTCCCTGGCTGTCCTCGTAGATGCAGCGTACCCAATCCCGCTCCGCCGAGTTAGCCAACGGATTGCTTACGAAGCGCCCGTTTTCCAGGCGCGCCAGTCCGCCATTTGTTCCGGCCCACAGACTGCCGTCGCGATCCTCCCACACAGAACGCACGAAATTGTCGGGAAGGCCATCTTTGGTCTGATAGAGCCTCAGTTTTCCCTGGCGGCTCCGCATCCAAAGTCCGAAATTTCCCGCCACCCACAGATTGCCGTGCCGGTCCTCGGTGAGTGTGCTGACGATGTCGCGACCCATCTCGCCGGGGCCGATCACGGAGACGAATTTGTCTCCATCGAGCCGCGCCACTCCTGGATATCCGGCTGCGTAGAGAGTCCCATCCCGCCCCAGATAGACGGCGCGCATAGCCTCGATCGGAAGCCCTTCGTGCGTGCTGAAATTAGTGAACTTTCCATTCTGGAAGCGGCTCAGATAGATTCCCGCCGCTACCCACAAAGCCCCCGAGCGGTCTTCCGTGACCGAGTTGACGAACGTATCCGCAAGCCCGTCTTTCTTGGTGTAAGTGGTGAACTTACGATCGCGGCAGAGGGTCAATCCGCCGGGCGTCCCAATCCACAAACTCCCATCCTGAGCCGCCCACAGCGCGGTGACGGTGTTGCTGGGTAGCGCTCCACTTTCTTTGTTAAAGACCACGAAGTCGTAACCATCGAAGCGCGCAAGTCCCTCATCGGTTCCAAGCCACAGATAGCCGTCTTTGGTTTGCGCGATAGCCCGGATTGTATCTTGCGGGAGCCCATGCTCCTGGGTCCAAACCGTGCGCGTATACTGCGTAAGCGCCCGCCGAGGATTGAGCGCGAAGCCTGGTACGACAGTGAATAGGAGCAGCATTGCGCACGCACTCATGCGTACCAATCTTCGGCCAGGCATTTGACGAATGTGGCGCTCCTTTGTTTCCAGAGTAGCAGTGACGGTGGAAACTGAACCGCGACCGGAAGGAAGCGCTACCACGAGCGCCAGTATCTCGTAGCGCTCCCTCCCGGCTCGCGGATCGGTTTTCCGCGTCAACAATTACGTCCAATGCGACAATAGTTAGTAGGTGCTCCCCCAGCCACAACTCGACGATAGCCCTCTTTCCGCCTTCGACCCCTTAGTCGCCGAGTGGTTCATCACGCGCTTCTCGTGCGCTACGGAGCCTCAAATCCAAGGCTGGCCCGAAATTCGCGCCGGCCGCGACGTGCTTATCTCGGCGCCTACCGGATCGGGCAAAACCCTGGCGGCATTCTTACTCTGCCTCGACCGGCTGGTCCGCCAAGCCCGCATCGGCGAACTGCCGAACGAAACTGAAGTGGTTTATGTCTCGCCTCTCAAAGCCCTCAGCAACGACATTCGCAAGAACCTAGAGATCCCACTCACCGAAATTTCGGAGCTCGCCGCACGCCATGGCATCCCGCTCGCGCCCATCCGCACTGCTGTCCGGACTGGCGACACGCCGGCCTGGGAACGCCAGCAGATGGGCAAGCAGCGGCCGCATATTCTGGTCACCACTCCCGAGTCTCTCTACATCCTGCTAACGGCCGAAAAATCGCGCGAGATGCTGCGCACAACGCGCACCATGATCGTCGACGAAATTCACGCCGTGGCCGACGACAAACGCGGATCGCATCTCGCGCTGTCCCTGGCGCGCTTGGACGCTCTTACCACCGAAGCGGGACGCCGGCCGCAGCGCATCGGACTTTCGGCGACCGTAAAGCCGATCGACGAAGTAGCGCAATTCTTGAGCCCTAACGCACGCATCGTAAACATCGGTCATCGGCGCGAGATGGAAACAGCCGTCGAGGTTCCGCGCGATGAACTTGGGCCGGTAGCCTCCAATGAAATGTGGGCCGAGATCTACGACCGCGTGGCGCAGTTGATTCTTACGCATCGCACGACGCTCGTTTTTGTCAACACGCGCCGTCTCTCCGAGCGCGTGGCGCATGCGTTGGCCGAACGGTTGGGCGAGAACATTGTGCTTCCGCATCACGGCAGCCTCTCTCGCGCTCTTCGTCTGGATGCCGAAGCCCGTTTGAAGAGCGGGGAACTGCGCGCGGTGGTGGCTACCGCTTCGCTCGAACTGGGCATCGATATCGGCACAGTAGACCTGGTTTGCCAAATCGGCTCGCCGCGATCCATAGCCGTCGCGTTGCAGCGTGTCGGACGATCCGGACACTGGGTGGGGGCCAAACCCAAAGGCCGCTTCTTTGTAACCACGCGCGATGAACTGATCGAATGTGCGGCGCTGGTGCGCGCCATCAGATCTGGCTCGCTCGACAAGCTGGAGATTCCCACAGCCCCCCTGGACATCTTGGCGCAACAAATAGTGGCCGAGACAGCCGCGCGCGATTGGCAGGAAGACGACCTGTACGCGATGGTCCGCGGCACGTATCCTTATCGCAATCTGAAGCGTAGCGAATTCGACGCCATCGTGACCATGTTGTCCGATGGAATCGCTACGCAGCGTGGCCGCAATGGAGCCTACCTGCATCGCGATCAGGTGAATGGCCGCGTGCGGGGCCGGCGTGGAGCGCGCTTGGCTGCCATCACGTCCGGCGGCGCGATCCCGGAAACCGCGGCCTATTCAGTAGTAGCCGAGCCAGAAGGCAAAGTGGTGGGCACGCTGGATGAAGATTTCGCCGTCGAGAGTCTGGCGGGCGACGTTTTTCTGCTCGGCACCACTTCCTGGCGCATCAAGCGTGTGGAACCCGGACGCGTTCGCGTGGAGGACGCTCATGGCGCGCCGCCATCGGTTCCGTTCTGGAACGGAGAAGCGCCCGGCCGCACCTTCGAGTTGTCAGACGCGGTGGGCGAGGTTCGCGAAGAGATTGCTCGCGATCCCGAGCGCGCGTTTGTTTTCCTGACCGAAGAGTGTGGCTTGGATTCCGCCGGAGCCAAGCAAGCCATCGCCTACATCCAAGCCGGCGTCGCGTCTCTGAACGCCTTGCCGACTCAGCAAACAGTTGTGGCCGAGCGCTTCTTCGACGAAGCCGGCGGAATGCAGCTGGTGATCCACGCTCCATTCGGCTCGCGCATCAACCGGGCTTGGGGGTTAGCGCTTCGCAAGCGCTTCTGCAGATCATTCAACTTCGAGCTGCAGGCCGCCGCCACCGATAACGGCATCAATATCTCACTAACCGAACAGCACGCCTTCCCACTCGAATTGGTCTTTGAATTTCTGAAACCACAGACCGTGGAGCACGTTCTGACTACGGCCCTGCTGGACGCTCCGATGTTCGCCGCACGCTGGCGCTGGAACGCGTCACGCGCCCTGGCTATTCCACGCTTCCGAGGCGGCCGCAAAGTTCCGCCGCCCATCCAGCGCATGCGGTCCGACGATCTTCTGGCATCAGTCTTTCCGGATCAAGTCGCGTGCGCCGAGAACCTGACCGGCGAAATTCGAATCCCGGATCATCCGCTGGTGAACGAAACCATCGACAACTGCCTGCACGAGGCCATGGACGTTGAGGGATTGAAGCGCATTCTGGAAGGCTTCGAATCTGGCCGCATCCGCAAGGTAGCCATCGACACGGCTGAACCGTCGCTGTTTTCACACGAGATCCTGAACGCGAATCCATATGCCTATCTGGATGATGCGCCGCTCGAGGAGCGCCGTGCGCGTGCGGTTCAATTGCGCCGCACATTGCGCACCGATTTTGCGGGCGGAGCTGGCATCTTAGATCCCGCGGCAATCCAAACCGTGGCCCAGGAATCCTGGCCGGACGTTCGTGACGCCGACGAGCTGCACGACGCTCTTCTCACTTTGATCGTTATGCCACCCAGTGAGCAGTGGCGCGCGCACTTTGAGGAGCTGTCTCGAACCGGACGTGCCCATATTTTGGAACGTGGCGGCAAGTTCTTCTGGGTCTCAACTGAGCGGCGCGATCTTACAAAAGAGCCGCTTCCAACCGTGCGTGGCTGGATGGATTCAATCGGCCCCGCCAGTGCGGCGTCGCTCGCCGATACGCTGGCATTCTCCAACGACGAAATCGAATCGGCTCTATTGCAGCTTGAAGCGGAAGGCCAGGTAATGCGCGGCCGCTATTCTTCGCCGCTCGCGGTGGACGCAGTGGAGTGGTGCAATCGACGCATCCTGGCTCGCATCCATCGGCTCACACTCGGCCAGCTTCGCCGCGAAATCGAACCTGTCACCGCGGCGCAGTTCCAGCGCTTTCTGCATCGTTGGCAGCACCTGGTACCGGGCAGCCGTCTGCATGGCGTGGATGGAACACTGCAGATCATTAAGCAACTGCAGGGTTACGAAATCTCCGCCGCGGCCTGGGAGCTGGAAATTCTGGCGCGGCGCATTGCGCGCTACGAACCCGACTTTCTCGATCAACTGTGTCTGGCGGGCGAAGTGATGTGGGCGCGATTATCGCCGCACCCCGCCTTCGAAGATCCGGAGCCCAGACGCGTGCGGCCCACTCGTACAGCTCCCATCGCGATCTTCCTGCGCGAGAGCGCGGATTGGCTGGGAGGTGCGCCGCGGAATCCGACATTGTCCCACGCCGGCGGGGAGGTTCTGGCGCAGCTACAGAGCCGCGGCGCCTGTTTCTTCAACGACCTGGTCCGCGCCACGGGCCGCCTGGCGAGCGAAGTAGAGGACGGACTTTGGGAATTGGTTGCTGCAGGTTTGGTGACGGCGGATGGTTTCGAAAATCTGCGTTCGCTGGTGGATCCCAAGCGCCGGCGCGGCGAAGGGCGCGGTAAGTACGCCCGGCCAAGACACGCCGCCGGCCGTTGGGCGTTGGTGCGGTACGCACCTACCGCATTGCTTGACGACGCACGCGCAGTCGCTTTCGCCGATCAACTGTTGGAGCGCTGGGGTGTTATCTTCCGCGATCTGTTAGCGCGCGAATCGTTGGCGCCGCCCTGGCGCGACCTGCTGTTGGTATTGCGCAGGAAAGAAGCGCAAGGCGAAATCCGTGGTGGCCGCTTCGTTTGCGGTTTCACCGGCGAACAATTCGCGCGCCCCGAAGCGCTGGACTTGTTGCGCGCCGTCCGCCGCTCCGATCCAAGCGCTGAGGATAACCTCGACATTTCTAATTCCGACCCATTGAACCTGGCGGGAATTATCCTGCCCGGTCCGCGCGTGAGCACTCTAATCCGTGGCACCCAGCAATACCAGGCCTCGCATTCCTTACAGCACTAGCCGAGCCGCGACCGGGAGGAAGCGCTACCGATATTGTGCGGCACTGCAGGCTCGTTACGCTCCGTTGAAGACGCCCGTCGCGCACGCACTCTTGCGTGC
>DASYNU010000192.1:0-70816 GCA_036008345.1 Bryobacteraceae bacterium | reverse complement strand
GCATTGAGCACGGTGGGATCGCTAGTGGAGACTTTCTGCAGATCGGCTGCGAGATTCATCTCTTCCATCAGATCGAAATCGTTATTGCTGCCCGCCGGTCCATCGGTCCCCACTCCCACCGTGATCCCGAGACTCAACAATTTCACGACCGGCGCGACGCCGCTCGCGAGCTTCATGTTGCTGGAAGGGCAGTGCGCAATTCCTGTCCCACGCGCCTTCAGGATCTGCATATCGGCATCGTCCAGCCAAACGCCGTGCGCCGCGATGGTTGGTCCATTAAGAACGCCTAGCGCGTCCAGCAATCGAGTGGGCGACATCCCGCGCGTCTGGATGGAATCGTCATTCTCGCGCTTGGTCTCAGAGAGATGAATCACCAGCGGCGCGCCATACTTATCCGCTAGCTTGCGCGCGGCGCGCAGCGTTTCATCGTCATTTGTGAAGATAGCGTGCGGAGCCGGCGCCGCCACTATTAGCGAATCGCCTTTATATTCTTTGAGGAACCGCTCCGTCAACGCAAGCGCATCCGCGGGAGTGGCGGAATCCGGCGACTTGAACTTCAGGATGGTCTGCCCCAAAACGCCGCGCATGCCGGCTTCTTTGGTGGCCAGCGCCACGCGATCCTCGAAATAATACATGTCGACGAACGTCGTAGTGCCCGATAGCATCATCTCGAGACACGCCAGGCGAGTGCCCCACAGGACAAAGTCCGGAGTCACGTTCTTGGCTTCGGCTGGGAAAATATATTTCTGCAGCCAGTCTTGTAGACGCAGATCGTCGGCGATCCCGCGCAGCAGCGACATGGCCGCGTGGGTATGCGTATTAATCAACCCCGGCATCAGTAGCGCTTCCGGCCGGTCCAGCCGATGCGCAGCTTGAAACCGCTTCTCGATTTCGGCGCGCTGGCCCACTCCCACGATGCGTTCCCCGCGAATCGCGACGGCGCCATCGTCAATCAACCGGTGCTGCGCATCCATGGTCACCACATAGCGCGCAGTATAAATCCAATCCACCGGCTCGGCCGATGCCGCCAGGCAAAACAATAGGAATAGTGCAGCTGTACTAAAGAAACGATGCATCGAACGGCCTCGGAAAAAGTTCTTTCAACCGCAACGTCTCGATCTTTCCCGCAAGATTCACCAGCGTCAACTCCACGTCGCCACAAAACTCCCACAGAATCTGCCGGCACGCCCCGCAAGGAGGAGTAAGCACATCCGTATCGGCTGCTACCGCAATCGCCGCAAACTTTCGCGCACCCTCCGAAATAGCTTTGAACACAGCCACTCGCTCCGCGCAAATGGTCAGGCCATACGTGGCGTTCTCAATATTGCATCCGGTAAAGATGCGCCCGCTTTCATCCTGCAGCGCCGCCCCAACCAGAAAATTTGAAAAGGGCGCATGCGCGTGGTTGCGCGCGTCCAAAGCGGCTCGAATTAACTCGGTCATAACCGCGGCAACACCGCCTTCAAAAACCGCACCAACGTATTCTGCACCCGGCGCCCAGTCTCCAACACTTCCATGTGCACAATCTTCTGGGGAAGAACCCCCGCCGCCATATTCGTGACGCACGAAATCGCAAGCACACGCATTCCCATATGATTCGCGACAATCGCTTCGGGAACCGTCGACATGCCCACCAGATCCGCACCAATGCTCCGCAGATAGCGGATTTCCGCCGGTGTCTCATAGCTCGGTCCGGTAACCGCAGCATACACACCGTCGCTCAGTTCGATTCCCAGCTCCTCGGCTACTGCATGCGCAATCGCCCGGTAGCTGGCCGAGTAAGCCTCCGTCATATCCGGAAACCGCGGACCGAAGGAATCATCATTCAGCCCTATTAAAGGATTCGACCCCTGCAAATTGATGTGATCGGAAATCAGCACCAGCGCGCCCTGGCTAAAGGCCAAATTAATGCCGCCCGCCGCGTTGGTCAGCACAATGGATTGCACGCCCAACTGATGTAGCACCCGCACTCCCATAGTGACTTGGGCAGGCGTATAGCCCTCATAAAGGTGACTGCGTCCGGCCATAACCGCAATTTCCAGTTCGCCCAGCTTACCGAACACCAGTTTTCCCGCGTGTCCGATGCACGTGCATTTCGGCCAGCCGGGGATCTCGGAATACGGCACATCGGTGGAATCTGTCAGCTCATCGGCGAACGCGCCCAGCCCGCTGCCCAGCACCACCGCCACGCGGGGCGACAGTTTCGTTCGGGAAAGAATGTAATCGAGTGAAGCTTGCATTACCATTTCACTATCAGCATCTCACTAAAGCAGAATTCCAGCGATACATGCCGACATGAAATTCGCCATGGTCCCCGCGGCCACTGCCTTCAATCCCAGCCGCGCCAGATCGGACTTGCGCGTAGGCGCCAGCGCCCCGATTCCGCCAATCTGGATCGCAATGGAGCTGAAGTTCGCAAACCCGCACAGCGCATAGGTTGCGATAGTGAAAGAGCGTGGATCAAGCTTCGGCTGCAGCGGCCCCAATTGCTGAAACGCGATAAATTCGTTCAGCACCAGGCGAGTCCCCAGCAGATTCCCTATAGTCTGGCAGTCGTTGAATTTCACGCCCAGCAGCCACGCGATCGGCGAGAAAACATATCCGAAGATCTCCTGCAGTGTGATATGAAAATAGCTGAGGATTCCATTCAACATCGCGATCAACGCCAGGAAAGCGATCAGCATCCCGGCGATATTCAGCGCAAGTTGCAGCCCGTCGCCGGCTCCGCGCGCGGCCGCATCGATGATATTCACCCCCGGCTTTTCCACCTCGATTTTCACGTCGCCCATAGTGGCCGGCTTGTCAACCTCCGGCACCAGGATCTTCGCCAACATAATAGTAGCCGGCGCCGTCATGATTACCGCGGTCAGTAAATGCCGGATCTCCACGTGCGCCATCAAGACGTAGGCAGCCATTACCGCACCCGAAACATGCGCCATGCCGCTGGTCATGATGGTGAACAATTCTGATTCCGTCAGTCCCGCGAGAAACGGCCGAATGGTCAGCGGAGCTTCCGTCTGCCCCATGAAAATGCTGGCTGCGACATTGGTGGATTCCGCGCCGCTTGCGCCCATCACCCGTTGCATCACAATGGCCATCCCGCGTACCAGCACCTGCATCACGCCCAAGTAATAAAGGATGCTGAACAGGCTGGATATGAAGATGATGATGGGCAGCACTTGAAACGCGAAGATCACCGGCTGGCTGCCGCCCAGTTGATCGCCGAAAACGAACCGGCTGCCCGCGAACGAATAGCCGATCAGCGAGTTCACTTTATCGCTGGCTGCCTTGAAGACAAATCCGGCGGGCGTCCGCAGCACAATGAAAGCGAATGTGAGCTGCAGGCCCACGCCCCACATCACTACCGAGGGACGAATCGATCGTCTGTGTTTGGAAAAAAGGACGCTGACCAGGAGAATCGCGAGGATTCCTAATATCCCGGTGAAACGATCCATGTGCGGATCAGCTTACCACTTCCAGGATCAACTCACGTTCCTCCGGCGCTGAAGCCGAAATACGGAACGCATCCTCGATCTGCTGGGACGCCTCCTCTACATTTTCTTCGCCGGTGTAATAGAGACGGCAGAGCACTGCGCCGCCTTCTATCTTCTGGCCAACCTTCACTTCCAGAATCACACCCACCGCCGGATCGATGACGTCTTCCTTGGTGTTCCTTCCGGCGCCGATCAGTGAAGAAGCCTTGCCGATTCCTTCCGCATCAATCGCGCTGATGTACCCGGCACGCGGTGAACTGATTTCCCGCACTCCGGTGGCGTTCGGTAACAGCTCAAACCGGTCCAGTACTTGGGGATTGCCTCCCTGCGCCTCGATCACATCCTTGAATTTCTTGTAACCAGAACCATCCAGCAATTTCTGCTGCGCCAGCTCGCGCGCTTCGTCCAGCGTGGTTGTGATCTTCGCGAGGAAGATCATGCGCGCGGCAAGCTCGAGCGAAATACGCGTCAGATCCGTCGGCCCGGCATTTTGAAGAGTCTGCGAAACTTCCATCACTTCCAGTGCATTGCCGACCGCGTAACCCAGGGGTTGGTTCATATCCGTGATCAGCGCCTGTACGCGCTTGTCCATGCGGCGGCCGATGCCCACCATCATCTGTGCCAGCCGGCGCGCGTCCACCTGCCGCTTCATGAAAGCGCCCGTTCCCACCTTCACGTCCAGCACCACTGCATCTAAACCAACCGCCAGCTTCTTCGACATGATGGACGACGCAATCAGCGCGATGGATTCCACCGTTGCCGTGGCATCACGCAGCGAATATATCTTGCCGTCCGCCGGCGCGATCTCGGGTGTCTGGCCGATGAAAGCCAGTTGGTGCTTGGCTAGTTGTTCCTTGAGTTCCTCGATGGTGAGGTCGGTACGGAAGCCGGGGATGGATTCCAGTTTGTCCAGCGTACCGCCGGTGTGACCCAGGCCGCGGCCTGAAATCATCGGCACCACCACGCCGGCGGAAGCTGCGAGTGGCGCGGAAATCAAGCTGGTTTTATCGCCCACGCCGCCCGTGGAATGTTTGTCCACCTTCATTCCAGGAATTCCGCTGAGGTCGACGGTCTCGCCGGATTTAATCATGCACTCAGTGAGTGCGCTGACCTCGCGATCCGTCATCCCGGAGAAAAACACAGCCATCAAGAAGGCGGACATCTGGTAATCCGGAATTTCATTCCGGGTGTATCCGTCCACCAAAGCGGCGATCTCTTGCGGCGACAATTCTTCCCCATCGCGTTTGCGTTGAATCAAATCGACAGTTCGCATTATAAGTCCTTCAGCGTACCACCTTATCTGTTTGAAAGTAAAGGATTGTGGCTGCAGACACTTGGCCTGCGTCCGAGTGGCCGGAAAATTCCCCGCCGCTTACCTCTATAATATACCGCGTTTAGTTCAAGGCAACTGCGCCTGCGCCACGTACGCCACTCCCGACGAATCTGTAACGGTGCAAATAAGCCTCCCGTCCGCCGGAAAACCGGCCAGCGCTTTAATGTCCACTGGATAAATCCCTGCGAGCCCGGACGCCAGCCCGGCGAATTCCACAGGCACACCGACCTCCCGGAAGGATTCCTTCTGACCGGCCGGCGAACAGATACACAGCATCCTCACCGGCTGCGAGGACGCATTGTGAAATTGATACGGCGCGTTCGCAGGCATGTGTATGGTCTCGCCCGCCTATACAACTTGCTTCGCGCCACAAAAACCAACGGCGTCGTGCCGGTGCGGAGGTGATTGTCCTTCAGATCCGCCGGCTATTCACCACGAAGAGCTTGTACGGGATCGATTCTTAGGGCGCGGCTCGCCGGAATAGCGCTTGCTACAACGACGATAAGAAGCAGCAAAACTGCGGCTCCCAATAGGGTCAGCGGACCTGACGTGGAAACTCCAAATACAAAGTTGGCTAGGAGCGCGCGGCCCAGCATCGCGCCGGCAAGGCCCAGCGCCACTCCAGCCAGACCCATGAAAAGACCGCTTTGCAAGACCAGCCAGACAATATCTGTCGAGTCGGCGCCGAGAGCCAGCCTGACGCCTATTTCCTGAGTCCGCTGCGCCACCATATAGGCGACAACACCGTATGCGCCAACTACCGCGAGAATGGTCCCAAGACCCGCAAAGAGCCCCAACAGAACGGTTGTGAATCGCGTGTCCGCAGTCTGGCTGCGCATGTGCGTCTCCATATTCCGAACCTCGCCTAACGGAATGTCCGCATCCAACAATTTCAACTCTCGCGCCACCGCGGGCACCAGGCTTTGAGGATCCGTCGCGGTGCGCACCAAGATATCCTTGAACCCGAAATTCAATCCGGGCATTTGGCGGAACAGAGTGAAGATCTGCGGCTCCGGCGGCTGCGCCATGCCACGATTCATGAAATCCCGCACTACGCCGGCGATCGTGATGTTCCGGGAACTCGCTCCGAAATCCTGCAATGGAACCGCCGCCACTCCCGGCGGAGGCCCTGGGTGGATCTGTCGCCCGATGGGGTCTTGATTCGCAAAGTACCGCCGCACGAACGCCTGGTTGACAATAGCAACCGGCGGACTGGTGGAAGTATCCGATTCAGCAAAATCACGGCCGTTCAGCAGTGGAAAACCCAATGTCCGCAGGTAGCGTGCGTCCACGCCCACGAATCGAGTCATGGGCACGTCCGCTACTCGCGAGAAGGGCACCCCAGGAATCGTGAACATTTGCTGCCAACCAATCATGGGCGGATATCCGGTGGCGACGCTTGCATCCAGCACACCGGGAAGCGCGCGCACGCGCTCCCCGAACGAATCGCATAACCTGGTAATCGCGTCTGAATCGGGATAGCGCACGGGCGGAATATAGACATGCGCGATTAGCAAATGATCGGGACGAAATCCCGGATCCTGCCGCTCGAAGCGAGCCATGGCTTGCGCCAGAAGGCCCGCTCCGCATACCAGAATCAGGGAGAGCGCTATCTCCGCGATCACCAGCATGCGCCGGAACCGCTGTCTGCCCACCCCAACGGCGCCACTTCTGCCTGCTTCTCTCAGCGTGTCTGCCAGGGATACGCGCGCGCCCGTGAACGCAGGCGCTAAGCCGAACAACACTGCCGTGATTAGCGAAATTCCTAGAGCAAAAAGCAATATCCGAGGTTCGGGAGCAGCCGGCGAGAACTGCCCGAGAACGTTAGTGGTGGCCGTATAGGGCAGCATTCCGGACCCGTTCATCCTCTTCAACGCCCAGCCCGCCGCTGAAGCCAGCCCCAGGCCTGCCAGACTGCCGGCCAGAGAAAGAACCAGCGCCTCAACGAACAGCAACCGCACCAATCTCGATCTTCCTGCCCCAAGCGCTGCGCGGATCGCCATTTCATGGGACCGGGACGAGTTGCGCGCCAGCAACAGACTGGCTAGGTTCGCGCACGCGATCACCAAAACCATTCCCACGGCGCCGCTCAGCATCCAGAGAATCGGCCCGGCAGGACCCGCGCGCGTATCGGCGAGAGGTTCAACCGACGCTCCGATTCCCTGATCGACAGCGTGCTCCTCTGCCAATCTTGCAGCCAGTGTGGCCAGCTCCGTCCCGGCCTGCTGGTACGAGACACGGGGCTTCAGACGCCCCAGCGCGGAGTAGCCCCGCCCGCCGCGCTCGGCTTCGGACCACATGTTCTCGAACGCAAAAGGCGTCCAAACAGAGATCGGAGCAGTTGTTTGATCCATCCATCCAGGAACTACATCCGGAACCACCCCTACAATCGAATAGGTCTCCCCGTTGATCCGTATTGTCCTCGCGAGGATTCCTGGATCGGCCCCAAAACGTGTTTGCCAAAAACGTCGGCTGATAATAGCGGCGTAGTGTCTGCCATACACGTTTTCCGCCTCGGAAAAGACTCGCCCAAGAATGGGGCGGATTCTGAGTAGCTCAAAGTATTTTCCCGGCACCAGGCCGATGACCATCTCTTCAGCCTCATTGGAGCCCAGAATTCCACTGACATTCTTGCGCCAGTGGTCGTATACGACCATTCCCTCGAAATTGCGAGCGCCGGCAACAAAATCCCGCATATCCATCGGCGAGGGGCCGCCCTCGGGCGCTCCGTGCTTGGTGGACCACACTCGCACCAGCCGCCCGGATTCGGGAAATGGGAGCGGCCGGAGCAGCGCCGCATCCACCATGCTGAAAATCACGGTGTTGGCGCCAATGCCCAGGGCTAGTATCAAGATGGCGACCAAGGTAAATCCGGGCGTCCTGCGCATAGTCTTAGCCGCATAGCTCAGATCTTGAGTTAAGACTTCCAGTTGGCCGTATCCCCACATATCGCGCGTGACCTCCTTTACGATCGCCACATTTCCGAATTCACGCCGGGCTGAGCGCTCCGCCTGCTCCCTTGTCTCACCGGCTTCCACCCTCTGTTTCGCCTCAATCGCAAGATGCGTCAGAATCTCTTCGTCGAGCTCTTCTTCTTTCGATCGGCGGCGTAGAGGCCAGCGCATGTTTCAACTCTCCTCAGCCGGACGCATGACGCGGGCAATGGTGCGGACCGCTTCTTCCCACGTTGATCGCTCTTTGGAAAGCTGCCGTTTCCCGGCGGCGGTTAGCCGGTAATATTTCGCGCGCCGGTTTTCTTCAGACTGCTTCCATTCGGAAGTGAGCCATCCTGCTCGTTCCAACCGATGCAAGGCCGGGTATAAGGAACCGTGCTCGATCTGCAATGCATTCTCCGATCTCCGGAGTAGGGCTTGGCCAATGCCGTGGCCGTGCTGGGGGCCCCACTGCAGCGTCCCAAGAATCAGCATGTCGAGAGTTCCTTGAACAAGTTCGACGCGGTTTCGATAGGGTTCGCGCTTGGCCATGTGCTCTGGCAGATAGTCTACCATAGCGCATCTTCTAGAGGGGAGACGGTTGAAGAAGCGCTCGGAACCGCATGCTTGATCGACGTTAGCACCGGCCGTCCACCGGCGGCCTTATTAAGTGGCCTTATGATGTGGGCGGAACAATTGGTGTTTTCAAAGTCGGTCGTCCGTGACCAACCACTGAACTAACCTGTCACACAGTTGAAACACGCCTTTTCCTGCTATGGGATATCATGAATCGATCTTCATCTTGTCATTTTGCGTAGTTCTATCTGAAGTCTCAAGCCTCGACTTCGCGCCGGAGGCCGCAGACCCATGAATCTCAGAAAAGCCATTGGACCCGTCCTCGCGGTTTTCCTGTTGATCGGCGTTGGGTTTGCCATCCGCAATTCCATGCGTGACCGTAAGGAAACGCAGCTTGCCGCCCAGCGCGCGAAAACCGCCATCACCGTCAAGATTCTCACCGGCTCCGAAAAAGAAAAGTTCCTCACCGACGCCGATTTGGGCAAGGTGCTGGCCGAAGAAGGCATTGTTCTAAGCGTTCAGAAAGCCGGTTCCCGCGAAATCGCCACGCGGCCCGATCTCAAAACCTTCGACGTCGCATATCCCGCCGGCGCACATGCCGCCGTGAAGATCGCGCAGAATACCGGCTCCAAGCGCACCTATGCGACGTTTTACACTCCCATGGCTGTGGCAAGTTGGAAGACGCTAATTCCGGTGCTTGAGAGTTCCGGTCTGGTTTCCCGCAAGGACGGCACATTTTACCTTTCCGGCATGGCCCAGTTGGTCGACATGATGCAGAAAGGAACGCGCTGGAAGGATCTGCCCGGCAATACAGCTTATGCAGTCGGCAAATCGGTCCTGGTTAGTTCCACGGACGTTCGGAAATCAAATTCGGGTGGAATGTACCTGGCGCTAGCCGCCTACCTCGCCAATGGCAACAACGTTGTGGACAACGAAAAAGATGCGGATAAAGTGGCGCCCGGCATGGTGGGATTATTCTCCCGCCAAGGATTTCAGGAGTCCAGTTCCGCTGGACCCTTTGAAGACTATACGGCCATGGGCATCGGCAAAGCACCGCTCGTGATGATCTACGAGCAGCAGTTCCTTGAATATATTTTGTCGCACCCGCATCCAAATCCCGACATGGTGTTGCTCTACCCGACGCCGACCATTCTCTCGAAACACACGCTGGTCGCGCTCTCCGACAACGGAGCGCGATTCGCGCAAGTGATGACTTCAAATCCGAAAGTCAGTTCCATCGCGCAGCGCTACGGTTTTCGCACTCAGGACAGCAGCGAACTTTTCGCAGCTGTGGAAGCCAAGAAGCTGGTCATCCCGCACACAGTGGTGGATGTCATCGATCCACCCAGCTACGACATTCTCGAAAAATTGATTAACCGAATCGATGCATCGCTTACTAAATAAGGAGTCCTAATGACCACCCCAGATCCGAATCAGCAGCCCGAAGTACTCACTGCGCCCGACGCGCCCCTCGCGCTCGCCATGCCGGAGCCCGTTACGCCGGTTAAAGCACCCGACGCCGCTTTCGCGCTGGTCCCCTTGAAGGAAGAAACCCGCGTCTCGGCAGTCAGCCAGGCGGATCAATTCATCGCCGACCTGCTTCACATGGATGTCACTTCCGGAGATTTCCGCGCCCGCCTCGACAGCGCCTTCCGCTTGGGCCGCAAAGAAATCGGCGACAGCGCCTTGCTCACCGGCAAATTCATGGAAAAGAATTTCGTGAGCGATGCCGACAATCCCGCCTTCAAAGTCATGAACGAAATGCGTGGACTGTTTGAAACGCTGGACCCGGGCAAGGAAGGCGACCTGTTTTCTTCGCACAAGATTCTTGGAGTAATTCCATACGGCAATCGGCTGCAGGCCTATTTGCAGCGCTTCGATAGCGCCAGTGGCTCGCTCCGCAAACTGATCGACAACATCTATGGCGTCGAGGACGAGCTGGCTCGCGACGATCAGGAACTTTTCGCCACCATGAACAAGCTGCTCGACGCCATGACCAAATTGAAGGCCGTCGACATCTTCATCGACCACCTGGATCACAAGCTGACGGAAACCGTAGCGAAGCTGAAAACGCCGGACCCCGCCCGCGCCAAAGCCATCGAGCAAGAAGTTTTGTTCTACGCTCGCCAAGCCAGCATGGATGTGAAGACCCAGATGCTGGTTTGCATCAACGGCTACAAAATGCTGGAAGGATTGCGAAAAACCGGACGCGAGCTGCGCAATGGCTGCGATCGCATGGCCACCATCGGAATGTCCAGCCTGTCCATAGCCGTGACTTTGGCTCGCGCGCAAGGCTATCAGATGAAAGTGATGGACGCGCTGAAACAAGGCTCAGCTGCAATCGAAGGCCTGATGGCGTCCACGGCGAAAATGTTCGGCGATCATGTGGACCGCCTGGTGGAATTCCAAAGCAACCCATTGATCGGCGTGCAGACGCTCAAGAGCTCCTTTGATACGGTCTTCGCCGGCCTCGACAAGCTGGATGAATTCCGGTCGAAAAGCATCGAATCGATGGGCGCCAACATCACGCTGCTTAAAGGCCTGCTAGCCGAAGGAGAATCCCGGATGCAGCGCGAGCAGACCGCCGTAAAAGCAATTTCCGACGCAACCACCAGCGCTCCCACCGGCCCCGTAAGCTTGTGAGCACACCGCCATGAACCGGCGCCTCTCCCGAGTGATGGTGTTTGTCGCAGCGGTTGCCATCACCACGCTCGGTTCCTGCCGAAAGCCGTCGAAGCGTACCACCACTGCTTCCACAAATACCTTCGGCTTGCTCGCCGGCTCCGAACTAAAAGACGTCGAGTCCGGACTCAAAAACGACATACGCGAAGCCACCGGGCTCGACCTCACCTTTTCTTATTCAGGAACGCTTGACGCCATTGACCGCATCGCCGCGGGCGACCGATCCGACGCCCTTTGGGTGTCGCATGGAAAATACCTAGCCATGAACGACGCGCTAAAAGGCCGCATCCTGGCGCAGGAAAAAACTATGCTCTCGCCCGTTCTGTTGGGACTGAAAGCATCCAAGGCCCACTCGCTCGGCTGGGACGCCGAAGAGCCGACATGGAAAGACATCGCCGACGCCGCCAAAGCCGGCAAATTCACGTTCGGCATGACCAATCCAACCTCGAGCAATACCGGACTGACAGCGACCATCGGTCTGGCAGCCGCGCTCGCGAAGAATCCCGACGCGCTTACCAATGAGGATTTGAAAAATCCCCAGCTTTCGGATTTCTTCAACGGCCAGAGGCTCACCTCCGGCTCTTCCGGATGGCTGGCGGAAACCTATGAGCGTGACCAATCTCGAGTAGACGGCATCATCAACTATGAATCCGTGCTGCTATCCCTGAACGCGCGCGGCAGAATCGCCGAACCTCTCACTTTGGTCTATCCCAAGGAAGGCATCATCACCGCCGACTATCCTCTGATGCTCCTCAACGGCGCACGGCGATCCGACTACGACAAACTAGTGGCCTACCTGCGCAGCAAGGATTTCCAAACTAAAATGTCCGAGCGAACCTTGCGCCGTCCCGTGAATGCCGATGCCGCAATGGCTGCGTCTATTCCGAAGCGTACCTTGATCGAACTCCCGTTCCCTGGTCAAGCCTCGCTCATCACTGCTCTTTTGGATAACTTCCTGGCGGAAGTCCGCATCCCCGGCTCCTCGCGCTATCTCCTGGATCTTTCCGGTTCCATGCAAGGCGATCGTATCGACGCTCTCAGGCGCGCAATGCTGATGCTGGCCTCAGGCGCCGCCGTCCCGTCCGAACGTTACGCCCGGTTTCAAAATAGAGAAGAGGTGGGCATCATCAGGTTTTCCTCCGAGCCAGCGCCTACGGTCTGGTTTCAGATGGGTTCAACGCCCGAACAAAATTCCCGAACCCGCGCCAGGATAACAGATTTTGTTAACGGATTATCGGCCGGCGGCGGCACCGCCATTTATTCCGCTGTGCAGCGCGCCATCATCGAATTGGCCCAGGAACGAATCCGCGCCCGGGAAAAGCGCTACTATACCGTCGTGCTGATGACGGACGGCCAAAGCAACACCGGACTCACGCGGGCCGACTTTTACGAGTGGTACAAAACGCGCGGCGAAAACATCCACGCCATTCCTGTTTTTCCAATTTTGTTCGGCGAGGGCAACGCGAGAGAATTAGAGGATCTGGCCGCCCTTACTGGAGGCCGGATGTTTGACTCCCGGTCTAATTCGTTGGCGGGAGTGTTCAAGGAAATTCGTGGATACCAATAGCTTCCCCCGGCGCCTGCAGCTGTTCCTCTACAGCAACGGAAATATCGCCGGGTCTCTGCTGGCGATGAGTGGTCTCGGTCTTTTTTTTGGAGGCATCATCCATGCCTATTGGTGGGCCATTGTGGCGGGTCTTTATGGCGCGGGCGTGCTGGTGTGGCCTCGCAACGACCTAGCGAAAATGGCCGAGCGAACCGAACTCTCCACCGAGATGTTGGCGCAACAAGTACGCAAATTAATAGATAGCGTTGCCCAGGGTTTGCCCAAGGAGGCTCTGGAATTTCTCCGCAGCATTCAAGGCACGCTGAGTGAACTACTCCCTCGTTTGCAGGAACTGCGCGACCGTGGCATCATCTCAGCCAAGGATTCTTTCACGGTAGTCGAAACCGTTCGCCGCTATCTACCCGACACGCTCGCGGCCTATTTGCGTCTTCCCAAGTTCTACGCTCAAATGCAGACGCTGGCCGATGGCCGCACAGCCTCGCAAACATTACTGCAACAATTGCAAGTGCTGGACTCGTCACTGAAGGACATCGCGAAGAGCGCGTTCGCCGGAGATGCCGAAGCCTTAATCAGCAACGGCCAGTTCCTCCAAGACAAATTTTCCGAAAAACTAGCGTTCCGCCCCTGAAAGATTCCTAACCCGATGCAGCGCGGGATCAACCACCGCCGCCATCTTTCCCACATCCAGCCCGCCGCCCAGGAACTCGTTCACCTTCTGGGCACTCGCCCACGGATCTGAAATAATGTCGGCGTGCTCTACGACCAGCAGCTCGGTCTGCGGACGCCGCACCAGCATCGCTTTCACCCGGCCCAGCGTCCGCGAGTACTCCTGCTTCAGCATCCGCCGGCGCTCCGGCGTGGTGGCTGGCGGGTGATTGCGCCGCACCAGCATGCGGTCTTGGGAATCCATTAGCTCTTCGAGATCTCGTTCGCTCAGGATCACCCGGCACGCCAGGCCCTCCGGCAGCGCAACCAATAATGGAGCCACGATCTTGAGCACTTTTCCGCGCCCTTCGATCAGCCACTTGGAATCCTTCAGCAAATTCTTCACCGGCTGGTATTCGAGATAACCGCGTGGATTATCTGCATCCGCTTCCCGCAATCCATCCGAAAGGATACTCATTCCACCCGCCGCCAGCATCTGCATCAGCATGGATGTTCCCGATCGCGGCAAGCCAGTCACAACGATGAGCGATTTCTCAAGCGGCGGCATATTCCCCGGCGGTGCGTAACTAACGCGCTCGGTAACTTCAATCTCTGCCGGACCCTCCGAAACGACGGCCTTGCGGCTCCGCATGACACGCGCTAGCTCTCGATGCTCCCGTGCGCACACCGCGTCCCCCAGATGCTTCTCCAGCAATTCCGCCAATCGAACATGCGCCTCCGGATAATTGGGATTAAAAGAAATAGCCGCGCGAAACGCCTCGGCGGCCCGTTCGTATTCCTTCATTCCCGTCAGCGCCTGCCCCAGCATGAAATGCGCCTGCGGATAATGATAAATTCTCTGCAGCGCATCCAGGGCCGATTGCGCGGCAATACCGAATTTCCTTCGCCGCAACGCCATCCGGCAGGTGCCCAGATGTGCATAGGCATTGTCGGGATCAATCTCGAGCGCCTTCTCATAAACCCGTTGCGCATCACTCCACCGGCCCAGCCGCAGATAGAGATCGGCCGTCTGTAGGAACAATCCCGGCCGCACCAGATGCGCTCCCGTCACCAGTTCCAGCGCCGCCAGCGCTTCGGGATACCGCTTCTCCGCCGTCAATACCTGCGCCTTTAGATAATCGATCACCGCCGGCTGATAGCGTGTCAAATTCCGCCAGCGCCCCAAGTCCGGCCCGCCCTCGGCTACCCTCCGCTTCGCTTCTTCGAACAGCGCACGCCGCCGGCCATCCAGGTCGTCCACAATCCGCCGCATCTCAGGATGCATCTTGAGCGCCTGCGCCGATACAAACAACCGCACGGCAAATCGCTGCTCATCCGGATCAGCCGCATGCAACTCCGCGAAAATGTCGTGTGCCTCCATGTGGCGGTCCGCATCCTGATAAGCCTCGCCCAGGTTATAGCGCAGCTCGCGAATTGTCTTCCGAACCGCTACTTCGCGATTCTCATCCGGCCGCTCGATGTACCCCAGCGCGATCATCTGCTCCAGCGCTTCATGCGCCGCCACTGGATCCAGCCGCATATGTGGAGGATGGCGTCCATCCGCGCCCGCAACATTTTCCCAGCTCGGAATGAACCGCACCTCCGGCGTTTCGACAAACGCCTGCGTCAGCACCTTGCCGTCCATATCCTCACCCACCGGCAATCCGTAAAGTGTCAGGATGGTCGGCGCAATGTCCAGCAATGACGGCCCATGCAACAATTCATCCTTCTTTATGCGCGGCCCGCTGATGGCCAGAATCCCAAAGTCACGATGCTCAATCGCAGGCCCGGCCGGGATGTCCGGAATCGATGCCGGCCGCAGATGATCCGGATGGAAACCGTGATCGGACATCAGAATCACGGTAGTGTCATTACCGGCTTTCTCAAGCAGCTTACCCAACATCTGATCGTGGAACTGATAGGCCATCGAGACCACATTGTGATACAGCTCGAAATCGCGTTCCCCAATCCAGCTCTGCCGCGGCGGATAGTACCGCATGAAGGCGTGACAGAAATGATCGATCGCGTCGAAGTAAACCGCAAAAAAATCCCAGGGCTGATTTTCCACCAGCCACATTGCCGCCGCCTGCACACTCATGCATTCCGCGAGCGTCCGCAGAAACCCCGCCAGCCGCTTGTCCAGGTCCTGATCGATTTCCGCGGCCAACGGAATAAACGGTTCCACCATCTCAGGTGTCAGAAGATCCGGATGCACTCGCAGCCCGGCCAGCGTTTCAGCCAACTCCAAAGGATGAACCGCATTGACCCGCAGCGGCCAGCCCTTATCCAACGGCCCGCTCGCGCGATGATAGTGATCGGAAACCATCACGCCGTTGATCGGCTCCGCGGGATGGCTCGGCCACCAGCCGATCACGACGCTGCGCAAATCACTCTGATTGAGAATGTTCCAAAGCGCTTTCGATTTTCGCGACAGGTTAGTCACCGGCTGCACGCCGCGCCAATCCGGAGTCGGCTCAGAAAAGCCGTGGACGCCATGCTTGAACGGCCGCTTTCCGGTGGCGATAGAAGTCCACAGCATCGGGGAGAGTGGCGGGTGCAGCGTCGAGATCTGCGCCATCGCGCCGCTATCCACCATTCGCTGGACGTTCGGCATCTTGCCGGCATCCATCAGCGGATGGATCACCTTCCAGTCAGCGGCATCCCATCCCACCAGCAGCACCCTCATAATGAAGCTACCTTACCGCTACCGTGAGAATCCTTGAAAAAATCCAAAGCACCGGTCGCTTACGCTCGTGGCTCAGAAAGAATGTCTCATGTTCAGAGAATATGACCGAACCGCGACCGTGAGGGAGTCGGTGCCTTTCTGCCCGTGCTGCGATCAATGCCCTATGACAACATCCCACAGCGATTGGGTGAGGTTCTCGGAAACCGCGACGGCACACCTTATTGCGCCGCCGCGAATTTTTCAACGATAAATACAAAATGTTGCTGCGGCCTCGTCCCCGCCGCCGTTGAATGCGAGAAGTTTATCTTGCTGGCATCCTCCACCGCCGCCGCGCTATTCGGATCTGCCGGCTGCAGCGAGTGCGCCTCCACCAATTGTCCCGACGCCGTAACCAATCCAAATACACAAACTGGTCGCACCGTCGCGCCAGCCGGCACCGCGCCGACCACACGCGAGATCTTCTGTGCTCCCGCCATCGCTACTGCCGGCCCATTAGCCTTCATCTCTTCGCTCGGTTGAAACAGACTCGCGTCCGCCGTGGGAAGGTCCTCGAAACTCACCACCGAGATCTCCGATACAGTTTTGCCGGCTTCGGTCACCGTCACCTTGCGAGGCAACACGTAACCATCCAGCTCCGGAGCGTTCGAGTAATCGTAAGCGTAGTAGCGCCCTGGTATCTGCGAATGCACCGCGAGCAATCCGGACTGCGGGTCGACACATTCCTCGGTCTCATCCCAGCTTCGCCCTGGCATGCTGGCCGCGGCACTGCCTGAACCGGATATCAAAATGCACGTAAGTTGTCGCCCGTTGAATGTACTCGTGGTCGTTCGGATAAGCGCCCGATTTACGTTCTGCGCCGGCGGAATTGGATCAAACAAAGCCGCGCGCGCTTCCTGCAAGCGCAGTGGAATGGCGCTGGAGGTTCCGGCCGCGTAATAAACTCCGTTCGAGGAAATCTGGGTTGTTGTGTATCCGGCCGCGGCCTTCGCCGTCCAGCGGAATCCTTGTTGGGGATCGGACATGTCCTCCATTTGCCAGGCGCCGTCATATTCTGTTTGACCGCCGGAATTCACCGTGAACGTCACTTTGAGACGGTAGCTTTCGCCGGAACTCCGCAACGCATAGGCGCTCCGCGCACGCGCCAGAAGCTCCAGAGCCGCTGCCCGGCTCGAAGGCGCACTCACCACCTGCACTTCCCCCGTTACCATTTCCAGAGGATCGCCTGGTACGGGTGCTATCCTCGGTGCATCCTTGCCAAAGCTGGCAACCGCAAAGGCTGCCAGCATCCACAACGTTTGTTTCGAGACCATGCGATAAGCCCTCCTCAGCAGACTCTACTTCGGTGGAAATCGGAGCCTGGGATGATATGCCTTGCCTCCCATTGGCGCCGCCACCGATCCGCCGCCTGACCCTCCACCGCCGCCAGTTCCGCCACCCGATCCACCACCACCTCCGGCTCCACCACCGCCGCCTGTCCCGCCTCCGCCTCCGCCGCCACCGGTACCGCCGCCACCGCCGGTTCCACCACCGCCAGTTCCGCCGCCCGATCCAAAACCCGATCCACCGCCCGATCCGCCGCCGAACCCGCCTCCACCAATCACGGTTCCACTGGAACATCCGCCCGTGACCAGATTCCCGCTGGAACAAATCTCGAGGGAAAAACGCACGTGCATTTGTGTCTGAAGACCACCCGCAACAGCCACAATGGGAACCTCGCCCTGCCCGAGACCGCTCGGAACCGTCAGGTTGATCTGATAAAGACCCGCGCCCGACAATCCTACGAAAGTGGGCGTCACGGAAGCATTATTGATGTAAAGGCTGATCGGATTGGTAACTGGCGCCGCGCCAGCGAATGCTCTTCCGGCAGGCACCGAGGGAGTAGTCGGTCCTAACCCGACAGCAAAAAGTTCAACAACGTCGCCCGGCCGCGCGGCCACGGTAGTATAGCCAAGCTTAGTTCCAGTCGGCCCGAGGATATCGTAGGTTCCTCCGCCATAAGCTCCCGAACCATTCGTTCTGAGAATGATCCCGGCGGCAAACTTTCCCTTGAGCAGGCTAAACGCCGGCGCAAACTCGCTCAGAGTCACGGTCGATTTGGCTGTGCCACCTTGCGTCTTAACCACCACCGAAACCGAACCTCTCGCCGCGTCGTCCGGCACTTGCAAATTAATTTGCCCCGGGCTGACATACATCAAAAATGCAGCCCGGCCGTCGATCTCCACGCTGCTCCCGCCGAGCGCAGTGGGAAAATTGCCATTCCAGGCCGCGGTTTCGCTGGCAAGATTGCTCCCGAATATCGATACCAATTCCCCCGGTGCGATAATGCTCACCGTGCCGTCCAGCGGAACAATTCCACCGGGCGCAATCGACGGTGAAAGTGGCACAGAAAGTGGTGCAGGCGCTTCGGCCTGCGAACCCGGTATTCCCACCACGGCAAACTTGGAATTAGCCAGATATTCCCGCACAACCCTCGCACTCGCGACCGGGTCGGCAATATCCTGTATTCCGCTGCCAATAAGCTGTGCTGAAGTGTTGGTCGCCATCGCCATGGCGGAACCGGTAACGGCCGCATACATCTGCCAGTTGCCGGCGCTATGTTTCAAAGACCGGAGGGTGGAAAAATAACCCTCGAGGCGGTGGTCCAGGTCGAATTTTCGTGCAGCACCCATGGGAGCCGCTCCTTGGCTTTAATTCGAAAACCTGTCTAAATCATATGCCTTTAAGAACCGCCCTAGAATACTATTGCTGTGGTATTCTCGGACCTCGTTCAGTTGGTACTTACACCTGTTGGGACGTACCCACTACACCAAAGGTATCCGGTAAAAAAATAAGTTGCATGCTTCTTACTAACTCTTTCGAGCTATTAGCAGTGCTGGCCATCCTGCCCTGACTTCCCGTGGCCCCGGCACAGAAGCGTGGTTGACAACCGCACGCAGGATTCCATCCCAATGTCACTTAATTTTGCCGGGTGGGGCAGGGCCATGCCCTGCCGGGATCTCGCGCGACTTTCCGGCACCAGCAAACCATTGGTTCGTCCACCGTTTGGGACAACCGGCTCAGGACCCACCTGGCAGGGCATGGCCCTGCCCCACCCGGTAAAACTAATTGGGATTCCAGCCTACTCCACAAGCAAAATGCGGTATGGTCTGAGAATGGGGATGATGCGGAAGCTTGGCCGCTCGGCACGGTATCTTCTCATCGGCGCCGCTGTCGCCTACGCGGTGGATTGGAGCGTGTTTGAATTGCGCGGGCCGGCCATGAGTACCGTGACGGTGCAAAAGTTCCTCAAGACGCCGCTCAAGGGAAACAAGCTGGAGTTCGACTACCTGGGCACGGCCGACGAAAGCTGCTCGCGAACACTTTTTCCCCAGTATGCGGCCTCCGACTGGAACCCTCCCTGCTGGTGGCTTTCGCGCCACAAGACCCGTTGGGAGTCTGTACAGTTGCAGCTGCCGATTACTGCTGGATGGTTGTCTCCGCCTTCGCAGGCTTCGCGGTGACTTGTTGCGGCGTGGCCAGTTCCGATCGGTCCCAGCCTCCGCCGAGGGCCTCGATCAGCGAGACAGATTGTGTCATGCGTTGGATTTCGATCTGCGCCAGGCCCTGCTGGGCACCGAGCAAGTTGTTCTGCTCGGTAACCACGTTGATATAGGGGTCGATGCCGGTTTGATAGCGATTCATCTCGAGATCCAGCGCAACACGCGCGGATTCCACGGCCTGATGCTGCTGCTGGATCTGCTGTGTCAGGATACGCACGGCCGCGAGCGCGTCCTCTACCTGTTGGAAGGCGGTCAGCACGGATTGCCGATACGCTGCGAGATCGGCGTTATATACGGCGGTGAACTGATTGACAGTGGCGCGGCGAAGACCCGCGTCGAAGACCGTTTCTGAAAGCGATGGACCCACGGACCAGAAGCGGCTGGGCCAGTCGAGAATCCTCTTCCAAAGCGAGCTTTCTAAGCCCGCCGAGGCCGAGATGGTCAGGTTGGGATAAAAGGCCGCGGTAGCGACACCGATTTGTGCGTTTGCGGCGGCCATGGTGCGTTCGGCAGCTGCGATATCCGGCCGTCGCTCGAGAAGCTGCGAAGGCAGACCCACGGGAATGGGCGGTGGTGTGCTAAGTAGCGGTTTTACGGGAATGGAGAAATCCGATGCGGGCTTGCCGACCAGCAGGGCGATGGCATGCTCGAACTGCGCGCGCGCGATGCCCAGATTGGTGGCCGCTGATTGGGCCACCTGCAGCGTGTTTTCGGCCTGCACCACGGCGATACGGTCCGTCAGCCCCAACTCATATTGGGAACGCGTGAAATCGACAGCTTTTTGATCTTGGACGACGGTGGCATCCAGGATCTGCTGAAGCGCGTCTTGCCCGCGTATTTCGAAGAAGAAGGTCGCAAGGCTGGCCTGTTCGGTCAAGCGCTCGTTTTCGAGATCCGCGGCGCTCACTTGCGCGGAATACTGCGCCTGGCGAACGGTATTGCGGACCTTGCCCCACAAATCGGGTTCCCAGGTAATGTCGGCCGGCAGGTCGATCAATGAGGTGCTGCCCTTTCCCGATGTTGTTCCGGTGGCTCCAACATTGTTGCCAAGATTGGCGGAGCCGCGCGCGCGCGTGTAGTTGGCGCCGACCGTTGCCGTGGGAAAGTACTGGCTGCGTGCCTGGCGGACCAGCGCGCGGGCGGCCATGAAATTCTCGAAGAATTGCTTGATGTTCTGGTTGTCGATGTTGAGCTGCTCTTCGAGCGCATTCAGCTCGGGATCATTGTAGATTCCCCACCATTTGCCGCGCGGAAGAGAGTCCTGTGGATTTGCAGCCTTCCAATCGCCCAGACCGCCGAGAGTAGGATCGGGCGCGGGTTCGGTGGCTGGCGCCGGCTGAGTGGGTGGAGGGTTCAGCTCCTTATAGGTGGGCGGGGCCTGCGCGGTCGAAGGCGGATGGTACTTGGGGCCGACTGTGCATCCGGTGGTGAGCGCGAGGCAAAGCACCGCTAGGATTGGGCCCATTGTGGGGCAGGGCCATGCCCTGCCGGCAGTCTTTTTATCCAGCTCTCGCGACATTGGGAGGAGTCTGGCAGGGCATGGCCCTGCCCCACCAGCCTCCATACCAGATTGCTGCATCACTTTCATGGTAGCGCCGCCTATACAGCTTCCTCCGGCCTCAATATTTTTCGCTCCTCGCCGCCGAAGCGGAGGCGCAGTTTGTCCAAGAACAGATAAACCACTGGCGTGGTGTAGAGAGTCAGCAACTGGCTCATGATGAGTCCGCCCACGATGGTGATGCCCAAAGGACGCCGCAGCTCCGATCCGATGCCGGTGCCGAAGGCCAATGGTAAAGCGCCGAAAAGTGCCGCCACCGTGGTCATCAGAATGGGACGGAAGCGCAACATGCAAGCTTCGAAAATGGCATCGGCGGTGCTCATCCCCTCGTTCCGTTCAGCGGCCAGGGCGAAATCGATCATCATGATGGCGTTCTTCTTCACGATGCCGATCAACAGCACGATGCCGATAATGGAAATCACGTTCAGATCGATTTTGAACAGCATCAGCGCCAGCATGGCTCCCACACTGGCCGACGGCAGCGTGGAGATAATGGTCAGCGGATGCATCAGGCTTTCATAGAGAATGCCGAGGACGATGTAAACCGCCAGCAAAGCGGTAGCAATCAGGATCGGCTCGCTCGCCAGTGAGGTTTGGTAAGCCTGTGCTGTCCCGGCAAAAAAGCCGCGGATGGTCTGGGGCATGTTCAACTTCTCCTGCATCTGGGCCACTTCCTCAGTGGCGTCGCTCAGCGACATGCCCGCGGCGAGATTGAAGGAAACGGTGACCGATGGAAACAGACCGGTATGGTTTACCGAGAGAGGGATGTTGTTCGAGTGCGCAGTGGCCACCGAGCTGAGCGGCACGTTGCCGGCGTTCGACGAGCTCACGTAGATATACTTCAGCCCTTCGGGGGTCGCCCAGAATTGGGGCGCGACTTCCAACACCACATAATACTGATTGAGCTGGGTGTAGATGATCGAGACTTCGGATTGGCCAAAGGCGCTGTAAAGCGTGGAGTCCAGGCTCTGCGCCGTGACTCCTAGGCGCGCGGCGCTCGCGCGATCGTAGGTGAGATACTGATCCAGGCCCCCATTCTGCTGGTCGGTATTGACATCCTGGAAGCCCGGGAGTGCTTTCATCTCCCTCAACAAAATGGGACCCCAGTGAGCCAGATCTGTCGACGTGTCCGATTGAATCGTGTACTGGTACAATGCATTGCTTTGCCGTCCTCCGATGCGGAGATCCTGGGCAGGCTGCATGAAGACTGACGCCACCGGCAACGCCAACATCTTGGGGCGTAGCCGCCCTAAAATTTGCGCTGCGCTGGCTTTGCGCACGTTGAGCGGCTTTAGGGACAGGAAAATGAAGCCGCCGTTGCTGCTGCCTTGGCCGCCGGTGAAGGCCACCACGTTGTCCACGCCGGGATCGCTTTTGATGATCGAAACTATTTTCTCGACGGAGTCCTCCATTACCGGGAAAGAAGCGTCTTGCGGCCCTTGCAGACCGCCGAAGATGACTCCGGTGTCCTGCTGGGGAAAGAAGCCCTTGGGAATTTTGATGAAGACCGCCACATTCAGCGCCACTACCATCAGCAGCACAATCAGCGTAAGCAGGGAGTTGTCCAGCACCCAATGCAGTGATCGACGGTACACGGAAAGAACCCAGTCAAAGAACCGGTCACTCATTTTATAGAGGAAGCCGTGGTCCTCCGAGTGCGGCTTCAGCAGGTGCGCGCACATGGCCGGCGTGGTGGTGAGCGAGACCACCATCGAAACGGCGATGGCCGTCGAAAGTACGATAGCGAATTCCCGGAAAAGGCGTCCCACAATGCCGCCCATCAACAGGATCGGAATGAAAACAGCGATCAGGGAGACGCTGATCGAGAACACCGTGAAGCCGATCTCGCTGGCGCCTTTAAGAGCGGCCGCATAAGGCTCCATGCCAGCCTCGATGTGCCGCGTAATATTCTCCATAACTACGATGGCGTCGTCCACCACGAAACCGCTCGAAATGGTGAGCGCCATCAGCGAGAGGTTGTCGATGCTGTAGCCGGCCAGGTACATCACCGCGAACGTGCCGATAAGCGAAACCGGCACGGCGACCGTCGGGATAAGCGTGCCGCGCGGGCTGCGCAGGAACAGAAATACCACGCCGACGACAAGGCAGATGGAGATGACCAGTGTCCGCTCCACGTCTTTCACGGAAGCGCGGATCGTTGTTGTGCGGTCTAGGACAATGGTGATATCGATTCCCGCCGGGATAGAAGCTTTGATGGAGGGTAACTCGCGGCGGATCTGTTCCACCGTCTGAATGATGTTGGCGCCGGGCTGGCGAAAGACCGTGATGGTGATGCCGGGTTTGCCGTTGACATAACCGGCCGCGCGCACGTTCTGCACCGAATCAGTCACGTTCGCAATATCGGACAGGTGCACGGCGGTGCCATTGCTGTATCCGACGATGAGCGGCTTATAATCGTTGGCGTAGCGGATCTGGTCGTTGGTGATAATGTCCGCGGTCACGATGCCGTCAGAAAGCTGGCCGCGCGCCTGGTGCGAATTCTGCAGGCTTAATATCGACTGTACGGCGCCGAGCGAGATTCCGTACTGGTTGAGCTGTGTCGGAAATACGTCCACGCGAACGGAAGGCAGCGCGCCTCCGCCGGTGTTGACTTGGCCCACGCCCTGGATCTGCGAAAGTTTCTGCTGGAGAATGGTGGAGGCTTCGTCGTAAAGTTTTCCGCGGTCGTAGATCGACGAGGTAAGGCCGATCACCATAATGGGCGAGTCGGCCGGGTTTACCTTGCGATAAGTAGGATTGCCGGGGAGGTTGGCGGGCAGGTACGTCCGCGCCGCATTGATGGCGGCTTCCACGTCCCGCGCCGCGCCGTCAATGTTGCGGCTGAGGTCGAATTGTATCGTGATGCCGGTGCTCCCGAGTGAACTGCTGGAAGTCATCTCCGAGACCCCGGCGATGTGGCCCAATTGGCGCTCCAGGGGCGTGGCTACGGAGGCGGCCATGATATCGGCGCTGGCGCCAGGTAGGCCCGCGTTTACGGAAATGGTCGGGTAATCCACCTGCGGCAATGGAGAAACCGGTAACACGGTGAACGCGAGGGCTCCGGCCAGCGCCACTGCTGCTGTCAACAGCGTAGTAGCGACGGGCCGCTCGATGAAAATGCGGGACGGATTCATGACGGGTTTTCTTGGGCGGGACCAAGTTCCGCCGAACGCCGCCGCTTGCGTGAGAAGCGTTGCGCGAATTTATCGAAGAAGATGTAAATGACCGGCGTCGTGTACAGCGTGAGCGCCTGGCTGAGCAGCAGCCCGCCCACCATGCAGATGCCCAGCGGCCGGCGGAGTTCGGAGCCTATGCCGCTTCCCACTGCCAATGGAATGCCACCCAGAAGAGCGGCCATAGTGGTCATCATGATGGGGCGGAACCGCAGCAGGCTGGCTTCATAAACCGCGTCGGTAGAGCTCTTGCCGTCGTTGCGTTCGGCTTCGAGCGCGAAGTCGACGATCATGATGCCGTTCTTTTTCACGATGCCGATCAGGAGAATGATTCCGATGATGGCCACCACGCTGAGATCTTGCTTGAAGAGCATGAGCGCCAGCAGCGCGCCCACGCCGGCCGACGGCAGCGTGGAAAGAATTGTAACCGGGTGAATGAAGCTCTCATACAGCACGCCCAACACGATGTAAACCGTAACCAGCGCGGCCAGGATCAGCAGGGCTTCATTGGACAGCGAGTTCTTGAACGCGGCCGCCGTGCCCTGGAACGCAGCCTGCAGGCTGGCGGGCATGTTCATCTCTTTTTGCAAATTGTCGATGGAAGAAATCGCGCTGCCCAGCGACGCGCCCGGCGACAAGTTGAAGGATACGGTCACGGCGGGAAACTGTCCCTGGTGATTGATGGAAAGCGGCGAGTTGACGCGTTCGTAATGCGTGAAGGCGCTCAGTGGTATGGCGTTGGCCGGAGTAGAACTGGTGGTCAGATTCGAAGTGGTGGAGGTCGGACTCAACGCGTTCGTAGGCGCGGTCAGCACCGACGGAGAGGGTGTGTACGCGGCGCTCTGGGTGACGGCATTGGAGCCGGCGGAGGAAGAGCTCGAGCTGGAGAAGCTGGTGGATGCACCCGGACCGGATGTTCCCGACGACGCATTGGCCTGGATGTATAGGCTCGCCAGCTTGCTCGGATCCTTCTGGAACTCCGGCAGCGTCTCCAGAATCACGTGGTATTGGTTCAGCTGCGTATACATGGTGTTGATCTGCCGCTGTCCGTAGGCGTCGTACAGCGTGTTGTCGACAGTGGAAGGCGCGATGCCCAGCCGCGAGGCTGTGACGCGGTCGATCACCAGTGAAACGGCCAGGCCGTTGGTCTGCTGGTCGGTGGCAACGTCCTCGATATCCTTTACTTTCTTCAGCTGTTCCACGAAGCGGTTGGTCCAAAGTTGCAGCTCGTCCGAGGAGGGGTCTTCCAAAGTGTATTGATACTGGGTGCGGCTCGCGCGGTCGTCCACGGTAATGTTCTGCACCGGCTGCATGAAGAGCTGAATCCCCTTGACGCTTTGCAACTTGCCTTGCAGCCGGCGGATGACGTCCGAGGCGTTCAGGTCGCGATCCGAAAGCGGCTTCAGATTTATAGAGAAACGTCCGCTATTGAGTGTGGTGTTGGTGCCATCGGCTCCGATGAACGAGGTCAGGCTCTGGACCGCGGGATCGGCCAGGATCACCTTCGTCAGCTCCTCATGCTCCTGCGCCATGGCTCCAAACGAGATGGTCTGCGGCGCCTGTGAAATGCCCTGTATTACGCCGGTGTCCTGCACGGGAAAGAATCCCTTGGGGACGATGATGTACAGGTAAATGGTGAGTACGAGCGTGGCCAAGGCCACCAGCAACGTGATGGTCTGGAAGCGGAGGACGAACTTCAGCGTCCGCCCGTAGAAGGCGATCATGCTCTCAAAGGCGCGCTCGGAAACGCGATAGAAACGCGTCTGCTGTTCCTTCGGATCGTGGTGCAGGGTGCGCGCGCACATCATCGGCGTCAGGGTGAGCGAGACCACGGCGGAGATGACGATAGTGACGGCCAGCGTCACGGCGAATTCGCGGAAGAGCCTGCCCACTACGTCGCCCATGAACAGCAGGGGAATGAGCACGGCTACCAGCGAAATAGTCAGCGACATGATGGTGAAGCCGATCTGCTCGGCGCCCTTGAGCGCCGCCTCCATCGGCGGATCGCCCGCTTCCAGGTACCGCGAAATATTTTCGATCATCACGATGGCGTCGTCCACCACGAATCCGGTGGCGATGGTGAGCGCCATCATGGATAAATTGTCCAGGCTGTAGCCCAGCAGGTACATGGCGCCCATCGTGCCGACCAGCGATATGGGAACGGCCACGGCGGGAATCACGGTGGCGCGGATGCTTCGCAGGAAGATAAAGATCACCAGGACTACCAGCACCACGGTCAGCCCCAGCTCGAATTCCACGTCTTCCACCGACGCCTGGATGGGAACGGTGAGGTCGGTCATCTGCGTGACTTTGATGGCGGCCGGCAGATTGGCTTGCAACTGCGGCAGGATCGCCTTGATGCTCTTGACCACGCTGATGGTGTTGGCGCCCGGCTGCCTCTGGATGTTCAAGATGACTGCCGGCGTTTGGTTCATCCACGCCTTCTGGTTATTGTTCTCGACGCCGTCCACGATCTTCGCGACATTCTGCAGCATCACGGGCGCGCCGTTGCGATACGCCACCACTACACTCCGGTAATCGTCGCTGCGTTGAAGCTGGTCGTTGGAGTCAATCTGGTAGTCCTGCCGTGGACCGTCGAAGTTGCCCTTGGCCGCATTCACGCTGGTCTGGATCAGCGCCGTGCGAAGCTGTTCCAAAGTGAGGCCGTAGGAGGCCAGAGCCGCGGGATTGGCCTGAATGCGCACGGCCGGCTTCTGGCCGCCGCTGATGCTTACGAGGCCCACTCCACTAAGTTGCGAGAGTTTCGGCGCAAGCCGCGTGTCCACCAGATCCTCCACACTCGAAAGCGGCATGGAATCAGAGGTAATTGCCAGGGTAAGAACCGGCACGTCCGCGGGATTCGTCTTGCTATAGATGGGCGGCGCCGGCAGCACGCTGGGCAAAAAGCTTTGCGACGCGTTGATGGCCGATTGCACTTCTTCCTCAGCGACGTCGATGTTGAGGCTGAGGCTGAATTGTAGAACGATGACCGAAACCGTGCCCGAGCTGGTGGAAGTCATCTGGGTCAGCCCTTGCATTTGGCCGAACTGCCGTTCGAGTGGCGCGGTGACGGTAGTGGCCACCACATCCGGCGATGCGCCTGGATAGAACGTGAGCACCTGGATGGTTGGGTAGTCCACCTGCGGCAACGCAGAAACCGGCAACTGCGTATAGGAGACCACCCCCACCAGCAGAATCGCGGCCATCAGCAGCGACGTGGCAACCGGCCGCAGGATGAATGGGCGCGATGGACTCACGGCGTGGCCTTGTTACCGGTCTTCGCAGGCTTGGCTCCTGGGGGCTTAGTTCCCGTGGGTTGAGTTCCGCTCTGCCCGGCCGGCTGAGAGCCTTTGGCGATCACAACTTTAGAGTTGGGTTGCAACTTCTCAAAGCTGCTGTTAGCCACCACGTCTCCCGGATTAATGCCTTCCACCGACGTTACTGTTCCATCCGCCCCGTCCGGCGTAATGTTGCGCACCTGCGCCGTCCCATTCTGAATCAGGTAGACGAAAGCCACCTCGCCGTTGTGCTGGATGGCCGAAGTGGGGATCAAGGTCATATTGTGGAGCGTCTTTACCAGCAAGCGCGTGTTCACGAACTGGTTGGGAAAGAGCGCGTAGTTATTGTTGTCGAAGATGGCGCGCAGCTTGACGGTACCGGTGGTGATGTCGATCTGGTTGTCAATCGTCAGCAGCTTGCCTGTGGCAATTCTGGTCTGCGCCGTGCGATCGTAGGCGTCCACGCGCAACGTGGCGCCATGCCGGTACTGCATTTGAATATCGCCGAGAGCGTCTTCGGCGATTGTGAAAATCACCGTTATGGGCTGTTCCTGAGTGATCACGACCAGCGGCGTGGTGCTGTTCGCTTGCGCCAGGTTGCCGGGGTCTACCAGCCGCAGCCCGACGCGTCCGGTGAAGGGCGCGGTGATGTGGCAATAGGTGAGTTGCACTTGATCGAATTGCAACTGGCCTTGATCCGCCTTGACCGTGCCCTCATCCTGGGACACGGTCTTCTCCTGATCGTCCAGGATCTGCTTGGCGATGGCGTTTTTCGCCCAGGCGGTGCGGTACCGCTCCAGGTCCATCTTCGCCTGCCCCAGAACCTGGGTGTCCTTCTCCAAGGTTCCCTGGGCCTGCGTCACATTCGCCTCGTATTGACGCGCATCAATGTCTACCAGCGGGTCGCCTTTGTGGACCATCTGTCCTTCTGTGTAATGGACGGTGACTATCAGCCCGGTCACCTGGCTGGTGATGGAACTGGTGTAGACCGGCGTAACGGTGCCGATTGCCTCCTGATAAACGCCGATGTCCCCTTTCTTCGCAGTGGCCGGCATCACGCTAACCGGGCCACCGCCGCCCGCAGCGCCGCGCCGGCCGCCGCCTGACTGCGCGGCTGCCAGGGGAGTGCTCTTCTGGCGCAAAACCACTACAAAAAGGCCAGCGAAAACCAGCAGAATCAGGAGCCACACTATCACTCGCTTGACCGCCGAACGTTTAGGCTTGGTGACGCCAGGCCGGTTCTGATTGTCGGCCTGCGTGGACTGCTTAGGATGCTCTTCCGACATGTTAGTTCCCCGATCTAAGGGTACTTCCGCGACGTTGTTTTCCGGTTTTGAGACCGGGGATGCTTCTACAGGGGTTGGGGATTAGTTGGTTAGTCGAAAAGGGCATGAGCCAAATTTATCCTAGCAACAACATTGAAGAGGATTCTGAGGGGAGGTTAGTGGACGATCCAAAACCGGGCGCCCTTGTCCCGTCGATGTAATGATGCTCAGAGCATCCCATTAGTTACCCGACGTGACGAGGAGCCTGAAGACTGGCTCTTTTGAGCTAATCCGTGGTGGAGGAGTTAAGGTGCGAGGGCTCAGATTAGTTTGTGGGGCGCCGATTGGCAATCGGCGCAAAAAAACGGGTCAAACAACAGGCTGCAGGATACCATCCCAATGCCACTTAGCTTTCCCAGGATCGAAACTTAGAGGGCCTGTGGGGCAGGGCCATGCCCTGCCGGGTCCTGGGCGAGTTACTTTCCGTTCGCAGTAAGCCCCGGCTCCTCCGCAGGTTGCGGCAGCGGGATCAAAACCGGCTGGCAGGGCATGGCCCTGCCCCACGAGGTGCCCAGTCCCTGAGGTGGGAAAACTAAGTGACATTGGGAGACCATCCTGCCCCACAGCGGCGAACCTTCAAGCGCGCTTGGCGCGCCTGCGCCTTAGCAGGCCAACGGCAACGATTCCTATACCGAGCGGCACAACCATCCCAGGCTCGGGCGTGGCGAGCAATTGCTCGGTGACGTCACGCGAGTAAATCTGAAAATTCACGAAGGCCGTATAGGTGTTGCCGTTATTCAGATCCGGTCCGAGTTGGTAGGTGAACACATATTGACTTGAGCCGGGCGGTCCAGGAAGGCAGGGCAGTGTGACTCCCAGTTGCTGGTTCGTGTACTCGCAGTCGGCCAGCGAGAATGGTTGAGTCTGAAAGCCAGTGTCGGATGTCGTGATAAACGGGCCGCCGACATTGGCTAGCTGCGATTCAAACGACACCACTGCCGGATCCGGGGGCTCATTGAGGAAGGCGCTCGGATCCTGGACAAAACCAAAGCCGTTGGCGTCCGCCAGATTGGTCAGGTTGGTGAGCGCCCATGAGGGAATATTGGCAAACGTGGTTTGCGGATCGCTCTGGAGCTGCGGCACCAGCGTGGGAAACAGTGCGACGAAGCCGGGCGGTGTCGGTGCATCCAGTACGGTGGAACTGTGGAAATCGGCCAGACCGCTTTCGACAGTTTCAAGGTTCGTGGTCGAAATGGGAGTGCCGTTAGGGGCATCCAGCGTTAATGCCCCGTAGTAAAGATAGACCACATAATTGCTATAAAAGCACGTCGGCCCGGTATCAGTAATGCTAGAGCACGTGTCAGCCTTCGCGAAGCTTGGAAACGCGACGGATACAGCCGCCAGTGCGGCCAGCGAAATAATTCGATTTATGTTCACACTTTGCTCCCGAGCGCCAGTTGCGACTTCCGCGCGCGGCGGGCTGCGGCCAAAACTCCGGCGAATCCAAGCGCGAGTGGAAGTAGAGTGGATGGCTCAGGCGTGGCAGCCGTGAAAGCCGATGGCGGAGCTGAGAGAATACTCGGGTCGGTATCTGAAATCAGCAGCTGGCTATTGCTCGCGAAGTAGAGTCCGCGTGGATCGAAAGGACTGCCCACCGCGCCTTGCAGCAGAACCGCGACCAGATCGCCCGAACTGTTCAGGACATCCACGCTGCCGGATGTTCCGCCGCCGAACTGGCTGCCGGAGACGGACACAAAAAGATCGCCGCCATAGCTACCAAAGCCCGCCGGAGCGAAAGCGAACTGGCGCAGTCCGGCGACTGCACCGCCAGTCAGAGTGGGGACCGCCACGTTGGCAAATACCGAGACGTTGCCTGAAGAGTCAACCGCGTACATAGTTCCGGAGGCTCCGTCGGCCACCAAAAAGTCCCCGCCAATCGATCCAAAACCCACAGGCGCAAAACCTACGGCAAAAGGCGCTAGAAACCCGGCAGAACCTCCCGTGCCGAGCGAAGCGAAATTCGAAACAGTACCGTCCGGATTGAGAGCGAAGACCTCGCCGTTGTCAAGGCCCGCACCATTCTCGCCTCCGATCAAGGCATCGCCGGCGACGGATCCGAATCCAGCCGGTGCCACGGCGACGCCGCCGGTTATGGAATCCGATGATGGAACCGGCACAACGGTCTGCCCGCCGCTCCCGTTTACCGCAACAATTCCCGGGCCGCCGCTAGGTGTGGAGGTGATCAGGAGATCCCCACCGAAGGCGCCAAAGCTCGAAGGCAAGAAAGCGGCTCCGTTACCGCTCACGCCATTCGCGAATAGGACCGGCGCGCCGCCGCCCGCGGGGAGCACATACAGCGCGTTCGGGCCCTTATCCGGAATCATGAGATCGCCACCCACGGTTCCAAAACCTTGCGGGACAGGTACGATTGATTCCGGAATCGTAAATCCGCCGGAGAACACAGTGACCGAGTCGGCCAGAGAAGCTATTGGTAAGGCCGTGAATAGAAGGCCTGAAAGAAAGAGATGGCAAGTTTTTTGAAGCACTGAATCCTCCGAACTACAGTTTTTGTTTCACCTGATACGGCGCGAATCTTCCGGATTCGGCGTCAGCGAATGGCGCAAAAAGTACTAGGGGAGCTTGGCGGTCTGATACCTGCGAAGAGTCTTCTCGAAGTTCTGGCGAGCAGGCGTTGGCGTCTGCTCGATGAGCGCGAGCGCTTTCTGGATGGATTCAACAGCGTGCTCGCGATCGCGGTTGAACCAGTAGGCCTCCGCCAGGATCTCTTGAATTTCGGCTTCCTTGCCATTCATCCGGCTGGACTTTAGCGCGAAGGACAGGGCGAGTTTTGGATCGCGTAAACTTCGAACTTCCGTTTCAAGCAGGCTGCGCGCCGCAATCGCCAGCTCCACATCGCTCCCATCCGGGCTGCCCGCGATTTGCTTCAACACCGGCAAAGCAGCGTTCGCCAGACGGTCTGCTTCCACGCTACGCCCCAGCTTCATCGCGAGATTCGCGGCACTGGATTGCACTTCCGCCCTTCCAAAGCGAAACGTGGGATTGGACGGGCTCCGAGCGAGCAGCCGGTCATAGATAGCGGCCGTATCCAGGAAGTTCGCGAGACTCTCCGCGGTGTGGCCGGCAAATCCGTGGATGATCGCCAGATTGCGCGACGGAATGGTTCGGAAGTAGAGCGCCTGAACGTTTTTGGGATCCTGATTGGACATCCGCTCACGAATCCGGCGCGCTTCTTCCAAAGACCGAAGCGACGCGGGATAATCTCCCAGGTTTCCCAGGTTCCAGCCGAGTCCGAGAAGTGCCGAGCTGCGCGCTCCAAGCGCGACCACAGACTCGCGATCCTGTGGGCTGAGTTGATCCAGGGCGGCCAGCGATTTCCGGAAATATTCGGTGGCGCCTGGCCGGTCATGCAATTCCGTTAAGTCGCCGATAGTCTTGTAGCTGGAACTCAACTGGCGGACTGTAACCAATTCGCCAGGCTTTAGCCGCAGCGCCGCTAGAGCATGCCCGGTGGATTCGTGAATCGCGGCCAGCGCCTGATCGGCATTGCTGGTGGCTACATAGCCTTGCTGAATGCTCAGGCTCTTGGCGTACGATGAATAAGCAACGGCAGCCCAAGAGCGCGTCGCGAAATCCGAGGGCCAGCGCGCGGCCAATTGTCCGAATTCTTCGGTAGCGACGCGCACCAGTTCGCGCCCTTCCGCCGATCCGCCGCTAAAACCAATACTCTGGCCCAAAAACAGTTTGCCTCTTGCTAGGGACAAACGCGCGTCCCGATTCTCCGGGGATTTGGCCGTGATCGGCGCCAAAATCGCGATGGCTTTTCGGTAGCTCTCCTTGGCTCGCGCGGGTTGGCCGATGTTAGGCCAGAACGGGTTTCCTAGCACGTCGGCCAACTGCAGATATCCGCGCGCCAACTCCACGCGCAGGTTCTCGTCGTTGGACCTTTCGGCCGAGAGCCGGTCCAGATACTCGAGCGATCGGCTCACCATCTCGGCACGAACGGGCGTGGAGCCAGGCAAATCCCCCACCGAAGTCTGCAATTCGAAAACCAGATAGCGCGCCAGTTCCCGGGCTTGATTGAAGCGCCGGTCGGAAGCCACGCGTTCCTGTTGCGCCACGCGCGCTTGCCATGTCGTCCCTACTAATCCGGCGATGAGCGCGAGCACGATAGCGGCGACGGCGGCAACGCGAGCTTTGTTTCGCGCCACAAATTTTCTGGTTCGCTGCCACGCTCCCACGGCCGACGCCTGCACCGGATATCCCGCAAGATATCGGCGTACGTCCTCAGCAAACTGTTCCACTGAAGCATAGCGATCTGCCGGAGACTTTGCGAGAGCTTTTGCAGTTATCGCATCCAGATCTCCTTGCAGTTGCCGGCGCAGGGCCCGGGCGTGATCCACACCACGCGCTTCGGCAACACCTTGCCCAACACTTTGGTCAATCCCAGGATTATCCGGCACCGCAGCGCTAGGGGGCGGGGCATCTGTGAAAAGCACCTGCTCGACGATTGCGGCCGGCGGCAGATTCGCGCCGCTGAAGGGCCGCCTGCCGCACAACATCTCATACAGCAATACTCCGAGCGAATATACATCGCAGCCCACGCCCGGATTTTCGCCGCGCAGCAGCTCGGGACTGGCGTAGAGTGGGGTGGCGAAAAGTCCCGGTGTCAGCGTGGACTGGCCATCGCCACCCACGGCGGTTGGCTGCAACGTGCGAGCCACGCCGAAATCCAGTAGCCGCGGTTCCCCGCCGCACGTTACCAAAATGTTGCTGGGTTTTAGGTCGCGATGCACGATCAGCTTCTGGTGGGCATAGCTTACAGCCTCGGCGACTTTGAGGAACAACTCCAGCCTGGCATCGATGGTCAGTCGCTGGTGATCGCACCAGGCATCGATGCGCTCCCCCTCTACGTACTCCATCACCAGATACGGTGCGCCCTCGCCGGTGATGCCGCCATCCAAAAACCGCGCGATGTAGGGATGCTGCAATCCGGCGAGAATCTGCCGTTCGCGCCGGAAGCGCTCGTCGAGGACTGGCGACCACATCACTCCGGCCACCACCTTGACGGCTACTTCATGCCGCAGTTCGCCGTCTTCCCGCGTCGCGCGATACACCGCGCCCATTCCACCCACGCCCAGCAATCCACGCGCCTGATAGGAGCCGAATCGCGGCAGGCGTGCCGGGGCACTGGACGCACGGCCTTGCACATCCGTGTCCGATTCCAGCAGGCGGAGCAGCGCCTCACGCACCGTTTCGTCTCCGGCTGAGACCTGCGTTACGTACTCGTCGCGCACCGGTCCCGGTGGAATCCGCAGGGCTGCTTCAAACCAAACGGCCAATTGCTGGAAGCGTTCCTGGGAAACAGCCGGCATATTTAGGTATGGCGTAATTCCCGGAGAAAGTTCCTCAAAGTTTAGGATGCAAACGAGAATTAAGCCAAGCGAGCGAAAACCGCAAGCTGCGATCCACGGTGGAGGCTGAAAGCCCCAGCAACGCTGCGGTCTCCTCCCCAGTGCAACCCAGGAAATAGCGCAGCTCCAAGGCACGGACGCCGGTAGCGTCCAGCGATTCCAACTCATCCAGCGCGCTACTCAAATCGAGTGAAACTTCGTTGATGGACCCGGTCCAGCCCAGCTCCGGATCAAGCGGAAGCCGCAGGCCGGAGGAGCGCTTGGCCGCCTTCTCGCGCCGGGCATGATCGATTAACACTCGACGCATCAGCCGGGCCGCGAATGCAAAAAAATGCGACCTGTCGTTCAGAGACACCCTGTGGAGATCGAGTAGCTTCAGGAATGTTTCGCTCACTAGCGCCGTGGGCTGCAGCGTGTGATCTGGGGCCTCGTTGCGCAACAGATTGTCGGCGATGGCTCGTAGCTGGTCATAGACCAGTGGAGCCAGACGATCCAGCGCCGCCGGATCCCCTTGCGACCACTGTCCCAACCAGAGTGTGATTTCGCCGGAGTTCGCAGTCGAGTCCATCGTCCAATCGATTTTATCGAAGTCCGCGCGGGGTAGTGGATCTTGGTCAAAAATGTGGCGCAGACACTCGTGTCTGCTGCGCCGAGACTCATCTCGGCGGATCTGCTATCTTCAAGACGCCGAGATGAGCAACGGACGGTCCCGAGGGGGGAACGTCTCTAGCGGCAGAAACTTCGGCGCAGCCGCCCCTGTGTTTCCAAGGGCTTGCGCCGAGGTTTCTGGAGAGTCTCGGCGCTGCAGGCAAGAGTGCCTGCACCACTTCACTTGCGATTGCCGGCAGTGAGATTCGATAGCACCGAAAGGTTGTCCGAGAGACTGTTGGCTACAATCAAATCCGGCACCGCGGTGTGAGCAAACTCGATCGCACCGATCCAGGCCGGTCCGTTGCCTGCGGTGACGTCGATAGCCGGTAAGAAATATCCGTTGCCAAGTCCCAACAATATTTCGACGTTGTTAGAGCCAGGGTCGGCCACTGCCAGGTCCAGTTTGCCATCGCCATTCAAATCTGCGGATATCAGAAAGGACGCCTTCGTCCCGGCCACGGAGGTTCGCGGTGACTCGAAAGTTCCGTTCCCGTTGCCGAGTAAGATTGAGACCGTTGTCTTAAAGCCGGTAGTCTTAGAACCAGTTGCGTTGACCACGGCCAAGTCAACCTTGCCGTCGCCATTGAAGTCGCCCAATCCAATCCAGGCAGGATTAAGTCCGGCATCAAAATTCAGGATCGGCTCAAATATCCCCGTGCCTGTTCCGAGCAGGATTGAAACATTGTTTGAAGCCAGGTTTGCGACGGCCAGGTCCAGTTTTCCATCGCCATTGAAGTCCGCGACGGCGATAGAAGAGGGGCTCTCCCCAACGTAAAAATTCAAGGCCGGCCGGAAGACTCCCTCTCCAACGCCCAGAAATACCGAAACTGTATTTGAGTTTGAATCCGTCACCGCCAGGTCCAGGTTTCCGTCGGCGTTGAAGTCCCCAAACGCCACCGCTGTCGGTCCGGATGAGGGCAGCGTGGTGAAAGGCCGAAAAGTGCCGTTGCCATTCCCAAGGAAGAGTTGGACGGTATTTGAGAGCCGGCTAGCTACCACCAGATCCAGCTTTCCATCCCGGTTGAAATCGGCGGTTACCACCGCAACTGGACCGATTCCCACTTCATAATCCACCCAGGGTTCGAAATAGCCGTTGCCGGTGCCGAGCAACACCCGCAGCGTGGCGGAACGCTGATCCACCACCGCGAGATCCAGTTTTCCGTCGCCGTTAAAGTCGCCGATTGCGAATGATACCGGGGCCGCGCCGGCGGCTGGTTGATTCAGCGGGACAAATGTCACCGTGTTCGGCACGCCACCCACGGCCCAGAAGCTGCCGAGCAAGCCTACAATACCAACAGCGAGTCTACGCATGTCTGCCTCCCTTGAATTATCTCTCTCTACGACAGGAAATTCAGCCAGGTTGTTACGATTCTTTAGTACTAAAAGCAACTGGCAGGGCGGCTGGTGGCTACTACTATTACTCTGCTTGGCGATGCCCGCCTTGGCCGGTTTTTGCTCCTTGGACCCCTCGCCGTCCGAGCCGCGTCACGATTTTGAGTTCTTCGCCGGTTACTCGCCGGCCTCAGCCACCCTGATCGGGACCACCACGGATCGCCGGTTCGTCATAGCGGGATTCGGCTACAGCTACCGCTGCTGGGTGTGGCCCAATGTTTCGATATCTTATTCGGGCGAGCTCATGCCTGCCGCGGTGCTATTTCAGCCCAATGCCGTCTACGGTTTCGCGGTAACTCCGCTCGGGTTCACCATGGATTTTGGGCGGAGTCACAAGGTGTATCCGTTCCTTCAAACTAACGAAGGCATTATTGCTTCCGCCGAGCCCATCCCCCTGAACGTGCCCGGTGCGACAGCTCTGAATTTTCTAATCGACCTGGGCGGCGGGGTCCGCATAAAAACAGGCGAGCGCCATGCCCTCAGCCTCGGCTACAAGTTGCTCCATATTTCGAACGCCTTCACCAGCCCGGTGAACCCCGGAGTGGACAACAACGTCTTCTACGCAGGGTTTTCGATCTTGAAACCGAATCATTAGAGAAACGTCCTTTTATGCATGATGGTTCGAGCCACCTTATTGGCGCTAAGTGCTTCAATTCTCACGCTGGCCCAGCAATCAGACCCTAAGACAGGACCGCAATCCCCCGAATGGCACGCTCTCAGTGTGAAGGAGAAGCTGGAATACGACGGCCGGCACTTATTCGATGTCGACAACGTGATTTACGCCGGCATCGGTGCGGCGTTCGATCAGTTGCGCGATCGCCCCAGCGAGTGGGGTGAAGGCTGGGGGCCATTTGGGGAACGCTACGCCTCGCACATTGGCTACTATCTCATCCAGCGAAGCATCATGTTTCCGGTGCAAGCGATTGACCATGAGGACACTCGCTATTTTCGGTCAAAGAGGACAAGTCTCCAGGGCCGCGTAGGAGATGCGTTCCTGCACACCATCTGGCGCCACAGCGACAGCGGCGGCATGATGCCCGCCTACAGTGAATTTCTAGGCGACTACGGCGCAGCGGCGGTATCGCGCATGTGGTGGCCGCAGCATTATCACACAGGCTCCTCGATATTCATTGCCGGATCGGACACGATTCTCGTCGACGCGGGCATCAACGTCCTTCACGAGTTCGCGCCGGATATCAAACGCTGGCTGCATTTGGGGCATTGAGGCCAAAGGCTTTTGCCGCGAATAAACGCAAATGAACGCAAGACTCTTATGCGCGTTTATTCGCGTTCATTCGCGGCCAATCCGGCAAAAGCGTCACACCGAAAAACGCGGATCGCCCTCTAAGACTTTCCCCACAAGCTCCGGCTGCTCGCCCAAGCGCCATGGCTTCGCGCGATATCGGACTCGATACGCCAATGGGCCTCCGTCCTCTTGATGGCTGCGCTCCAACGGCCGCGGAATACAGACGAACTCCGTTTCTATCCATTCGCCAGTCGCGCGAACAACCGAATAACCGTGCCCGCCCATATCCACGAACTTGAGATGCGGCGCCAAATCCGGATTCGAAAGTGCGCGTGCCCGAGCGAGATCTCCGCTCTTCGAATATTCCAGGCAGGTTCGCACACCATGCCGTAACAGAAGATTTATGGTGGGCTGCGGACCGCTATCTGCGGGAGCCTGGCCAACGAATAGACTCCGCAACGGATGCTCTTTCGGAAAACGGTGCTCAAACGCTTCCACCAGCCCAGGAGCGGAAATTGAACCGGTGATAAACGCGATTCCAACCGGCTGAAACGATTTCGGAGGTAGCGATTTGGCCGCGAAGCCCGCCCAGAAGCTGTGCCGATCGCCTGCTACTGTGACGAATCCGCTGATTCCATGCTGCAGCACCGCCTCATAGATTTCGGCGCGTTCCATATAAGCGCTGCTGGGATCTCCCATGACGAAAGTTGCATAACCAGCCCCGGGCCACGGCTTGGTTAAACCCACGGGCAGGTTTTGTGGATCGGCACGCATGTCCAAAGTGCCGGCCGTATTTCCCCATATCTTCCAGGTCGCGGTGGATGTCCGTAGTTGCTCGAGAAACCAAGCCTTCTGTTCGGCACCCAGCACAGTTTGCACGGGCTGATCTTTGCGGAAGTTGGGGACCTCGACATCGCCGAAGCGAATGGAAGCTGGCGGGTGCCCCTGGTCGTGGGCCGCCCCCGCGTCCAGGATTTCCATGGCCTCTTCCGGAACAAATTCAGGAAAATCTTTGGTCGAAAAAGCCTTGGCTTCCGGTCTTCCACTGGGGTCTTCGGAACGATAGCTATGCTGATCGGTGATGATCAGGTCGACATGGCGTCCCCAGCGAAGTTTCCGATATCCCTTCAGGCTGTTGATCGCCGCGAGGTTGTTCGGTTCCTGGCCGAGCCCGTTCTGGTCGAAACGAGAAATCGCAGCGTCCACTACCTTAGGAGGATTGAAGCGATCCATCCCGAGGCCGCTCGGCTTTGACATCCTGGCGGGTTGATATTCGAAAAATGCCTGATTGGCCGCAACTTTTCGAGTCTGCGCCGGCCGGGTCACTCCCTTGAATATCTGCAAGCCTTGATATCCGAGCCAACTGAATTCGTGGTTGTCCCACATATTCACGAATGGCCAGCGTGCGCGTGCGTCCTGCAAGTCGGGATCTTTCAGATACGCCCGATAGACCGCGCGATAATCCGCCAGCGTAGTAGGAATGTGGAAATCGTCGATCTTCTCGCCATGCTCATACCGGACAATGTCACGTATGCGGCGATCGTACATGCCCTGTGGGCGATCTTCGGGATACCAGACGATTTCGTAAATAAAATCGCCAAGGTGCAAAACGAACCCAAGCTGATCCTGCTCGGAGGCGCGCTGGTCTTCGAAAATCATACGGCGATAAGCATTCTGCGCGCCCTGATTCGCATTTTGGCAACTGATGAAAGCAAAGCAGACGGGTCTAGGATCCTCGGGCGTGGGAGCGGTGATGGTTCGCCCGATTCTGCTGCCTGCGCCTTCGCGATCCGTGAAGCGGTACCAATAAACACTCGCCGGCTTCAAATCTCCCACCAATACGCGACAGGTCCAGTCGGATTCTTTGGAAACCACCGCTCGCGCCGTCGCCACCACGCGTTGAAAGCTGGAGTCTTCAGAAACCTCAACCGTCAGAGTCTGATCGTGCTCCACAGGGAACGGATGCCGGGTCCACAACAGAACGCTATCGCTATCCGGATCTGCCGATGCCACGCCTTCGGGATATGCGGCCGGGCGCTCATGCCATTGGATGCGCGATTGTTTTGCAGCAGGCTCTCCCAACGCCGCCGTAGCGCCCATGGAGGCGGCCAATTTCGCAAAATCGCGCCGGGTAATGCGAGGCATTCCTCACGGTAACACTTCCGAATTGGCGGGCTGTGAGAAAATTGGCATTGAATCCTTTCTGCTCTGCTCGCGCGCGGCCGGGCGCGATTTTTGCATTCATCCTTTGCTTCACTGTTCGCGCCCCTGCACAAGTACACGGCCAGATTCAGGATGCCGGCGGATCCCCAGTGGCCGGTGCGCAAGTGTCGGCGCACAACTCGACAGACCACACGGATCTAGCGTTCGCGAGCGCCGCGGACGGACGGTTCAGCATCGCTGACCTCAAGCCGGGCCACTACCAGTTCAAAGCAACGAAGCTGGGGTTCGCCGACTCACCGATAGTTGAAGCGGATTTCGCGCCCGGCGGGAACCTCACACTGAATCTCACGCTCGGACCGCATCAAGGATTTCTCAGAAGACTCTCGCAGGCCTACGCCCAGGATTGGCACGGCACCGCAGCGAGTGGCCCCGAGCCTCCACGCCGGGCGTTACCTTCGCCGCTGGACTCGCCGCCTTTCCCCAATTCCGATTGGTCCTACGGCGGATCGCCTGAAATTGGCGCGCCGGATACCAATGTCCCTCCGCTCATGCAAGCTCTCTACGGCGGATCGAATGGCGATGCCTGGGAGCAGAGCCGGGTGAAAGTGTACGGCTGGGTGGAAGGCAGCTTCAACCTCAGCACGTCGCACGATTCGAACTATCCTTCTGCCTACGATATCTTCGCCAATCGGATCGAATTCGACCAGGGCGTCCTGTATGTCGAACGCATTCCCGATTCGGTCCAGACCGATCACTTCGATTGGGGATTCCACCTCACGGCGCTATACGGAACCAGCTATCGTTTCACCACCAACCTGGGCTATTTCAGCCAACAATTGCTGGATGAACATCGCGTATACGGTTTTGATCCGGCGCTCGAATACATTGATTTTTATTTTCCTCAAGCCGCCGAGGGACTCAACATTCGCGTGGGCCGCTTCATATCGATTCCAGGTATCGAAGCGCAATTGGCTCCCAATAACTACGTCTACACGCACTCGCTGCTATACGCGGTTGACCCATTTACCGACACCGGTATACTCGGTACCGTCCGGCTGAATGAAAAATTACTGCTGCAGCTAGGAATCACCGCAAGCCATGATGTAGCTCCCTGGACGAAGGACGCAAAGCCCTCCGCAACGGCCTGCATCAGCTACACATTCCATCAGGGCAACGATAATCTGTATCCGTGTGCGAACGGAATCAATCGCGGTAGATACGCGTACAACAACCTCCAGATGTTCGATATCACCTGGTACCACAAATACAATAAGTCGTGGCATATGGCGAGCGAAGCCTGGTACATGTATCAGCGCGATGTGCCGAGCGTTTTTGGTCCGCTAGCGCCGGAAAAGGGCACCAACGGCGCGTACTGTTTCACCGGAGAGATTCGCTGTCTGGCTCCAGAGTGGGCGGCGGTCAACTACGTTGAAAAGGAGCTTTCGGCGAAAAACTACATTTCGATTCGCACTGACTTCCTGGATGATATGAAGGGCCAGCGCACCGGCTTCAAGAACCGCTACGCGGAAGAAACTCTCATGTGGGGACACTGGGTGGGAAGCACCATTCTGCTGCGTCCGGAAATCCGGTTTGATCGCGCTTTCGATCGTCGAGCTTACGACAATGGGACGCGGCAGGGCCAGTTCCAGTTGGCGATGGATGTAATTTTTAAATTCTGATGAAGTTCTTGCCTCGCCGTTGGTGCGAGCCACGACCGTTTTGAATTCAACACCGGTCGCTTACGCTCGCGGTTCGAAAAGGATGTCCCATGTTCTCCAGGGCGCTACCGAACCGCGACCGTGAGGAAGCCGGTGCCTTAGTTTTTGCTGATTCTCAGGGAGTCATTCGCCGATTCGATCAATTTCGCCGGGCCTAAGAAAGAGGCGCGGGCGGAAGAGACCAGCCTGGCACGCTTTGGGCGATGGCGCCCTTTTTGGGACAAATGTGCGGGTCCGTCTTGCACCTTGTCCCGCCGGTTCCAAGCTTCCCTGGGCAGGCGGTAGGGTCGGTCTTGCATCTGGTCCCTTCCGTTCCTGACTTTGGGCAGACGAGAGGCGCCGATTTGCATTTGGTGCCACCGGTTCCTGACTTCTTGGCCGGCGCGGTTTCAAAACGTGACTCGGAATCGAGAATCTCGCGATACTCCCTCGAGATTGGACCATCGAAAAACTCTGGTGTCATGAGCGACATCTCCTTTTTTGTATCGAGCTATCGTATCAGAACCCTACCCGAATCACAATGAATTTTTAGTTTGGTGTCAAGGCAAAATAGAAATGTCCCCTCGCTGGCAAAGTAGAAATGTCCCCTTTTGCCTGGTCGCCTGAGAAGTGCATGTTATGCTGCTCGTGCCGGTGAAGCGGAGACGGGCACTGCTGGCGAGCAACCCGATCGAGGAATAGCCGGCCGGAACTCATCTGCGGACGATGAGATGGAGCGTGGTCCTCCCGACACGTTCTGCTACCTGGGCCCGGGGCCGACCATCGGGAGGCGGCACGGCTCCGCCTTAGGGTTTGGTTTTGATTTGCAAACCACATCGGACCAGATAGATTCCGCCATGCCTTCCAAACGCACGCCGGAGCCTTAGGTCTGGCCAAGGAGTGGCGGGGAAGGGATCGTCGCAAATTCTCCAGAACGTGTAAGAAATCCCTCGGCTTACCGGCCGGTCGTGCGGAGAGTTTCCCGGTATCGGGCGAACTTTGCCTGACCAGCCACTCCCTCAGGATCGAGCTCATCAGAGAGCTTCTCCGCGTCGGTGTCCCGACCCTTGCGCCGCTTGCCAGATTTTCGGCGCTTTCTTCAGATCGAAGTTCTGATTCCAGTCGCTACCTCGTCCACCGGATCGAAGTGTCTTCGCCGCTTTTGCCGGGCGAGCGGCTTTAGGCTTGTCCGCCGCGGCGCACTCTTTCACCGGCAGATACTGTTCTCTGTAGCGCACCGCCAGCGACCCGTCCAGCCGTTTCTCCACGCGCACGTCGGCGCCGCGCAACCCGGTCGTGACTGCTGGACGCTCGATCTGATACAGCTTGCCGTCCCAGCGCAAGCTGTAATCGGACCTTACCTGCCGCATCTCCACGTGGCTCAACGACGCTGCCAGATGGTGATTCTTATCCAGCCGCCGGTGCGCATCGTCGGCGTTGGCTGGCTCGACCGTCAATTCCCGTTCCCACCACACCAGGTAATCGTTGGCCAGATATTCGTTGGCTTGTTCGATGGTGTTGACCCCTGCCACTCGCATCCCTTTCACCAGCCGGTCTTGCGCCGTTCCAAAGTTTCTCTCCACCCGCCCTTTGGCCTGCGGGCTGTGTGCTGCGATCCAGGTTATGTCCAGCTCGCGCAAGGCCCGTCCGATCTGTGTCGGCGGCAGAGGCTCACGTTCGTCGCGATTCAACTCCGTTTGCTTCCGGTGCGTCTTCGGCGTGCTGTGGAACAGACTCGCTTTATCGGTATAGAATGCCAATGGCCGGCCAAATCTCTCCACATAACTCCACAACAGTCGCATGTTCTCTTCCGTCGAATCGTGCCGCACGAAGCGCGCGAATAATCGGCTGGTCGCGTCATCGATCATGGCGATCAGGTACAGCTTCTCTCCCCGCCCTTCCAGCCAGTCGTGTTCGCTGGTGTCCCATTGCACCAACTCGCCGCTCCGGCTCCGCCGCGGCCGCCAGGTGTGCACTCGCTGCACCCGCGCTTTCTTTCCCCGCCACAGTTTGGCACCCATCATCCACTGCCGCACCGTCTCCTTGCTGGCTGAGATGGAGTGCTTCTTCCTCAAATACTCCGCCGCCAGCGTCGGCCCGAACCCCTCGTACATCGGCGCCGACAAGATCCTCACAGCCTCATGCTCGATCTGCTCCTCGATCCTCCGGTTCGAACGCCTGCCCCGCAGCCCATGGACCACGGCTTTGTCGCCGCGCTTCTTCAGCGCATGTAAGAGCCGCTTCACCTGTCGCACGCTGAGCCCCAGCTCTTCAGCCGCCTCGCGCTGGGTAATCAGCTTCTTCTTGGCTTTCTTTAGCGTCACCAGCCGGTCCCGGTCGCCTTGGGTCATCAGTAGTTGTCCTTCTTGCATCCCCAAAGCTTGGGGCTGTCAAGGGGACATTTCTACTTTGCTCAAAGGGGACATTATCACTTTGCTGCCACATGAATTTTTAGTTTGGTAACTGCAACATCCATATGCCGCCGGCCCGTTCTTTAAGGCTCACGATGATCTTGTCTTCGGCCAGGGCGGGCGGGTAATAGAACGATGGAGCGTACATGGTTTGGGACGGCGCATGGAAGTGCCGCACCGCGAACAACGGGCCCCGGGGATGTTTCGTAAATGGATCCAGCCGCTGGGCCCACAAACACGCATAACCGTCGCGATCGGAGCTGAAGTAGAGCAGATTCCCGTCGGGCGACCAGGCACCGCTTGGGTCCGTTTCCGGGGACCGCACGATCTCCATCCATTGAGACGGCGCTGGTGGCTGGAGCACGGAAAACGGAGCGGCATAGACTGTAAAATTACGGGTATCGCGATGAGCGGCGAACACCATCCAGATCCCGTTCGGCGAGATAGCATTCTCTCCGAATATAAGCGTTGGACTCTTGAGGTACTCGGTCTGTTTGCCGATAGCGGCATCCAGCAGGCCCACGAAGCTCATCGGCGACCTACTGTACGTCAAATAGTGCCCATCTGGTGACCAAGCTTTGGGTCCGCCGCACTCTGCGCACACCTCTTTTGCGGGGCCACCGTCGAACGGTGTCACGAAAGTCTGGTTGTGTTCTAGAATGTTTTCAGTCCAGGCCACGAACTTGCCATCTGGGCTGATCACTGGTTGAGTTTTTTCCGTACCAGTGGTTAAGGCTCGCTCGATGCCCGAAACCAGATCCTTCGCCCAAATTTGCGCCGAGCCGTTCCTGCTGGAAGTGAACGCGATTCTATTGCCGTCGCGAGAGATCGAGCGAGCTGTATCCACGCCGGCATCACCCGTCAAACGCTCCAGAGCGCCGCGTGCCTCACCGCGATTGGCGTCCAGCGGAAGACTGTAAAGATGCGTATTCTCGGTAATGCTGGCGAACACCAGTTTGCCGTCCTTGGATACGGACGGAGAATATTCGTTCGTGGTGCCGGCGGTCAGCGTCCGTAGCTCACCAATGGGCATCCACTTCTTAGGGTCGATCCGAACTTCTCCAATGGTGATTCGGTCTCCGTCATTCTTGTTGAAGTAAACTCGATCGCCTTTCCACGCGAAAGGAATGATGGAGAAGTACTCACCAACAATTTCGCATTTGACGGCTGGCGACGCCCCCTCCGCGGGCGCGATCCACCAGTTGTAGGTATCCGGATTGTGAGCATCCTTTAAGCCGAGGAATCCGATGTGCTTTCCATCCGGATTCCACACTGGATGCGCGGTTGCCGCAAAATCCGGCCGTAACCTGCGTATGGCGGACGTTGCGAGATCCAGGATGAATGCATGCGCGCTGCCGTTGCGCAACGGGAGCGGATCCGCGGGGCCATTCCAATAAGCGATTTTGGTACCATCGGCGGAAAACTGCGGCTGGCGTCCGCCGTCCGCTACTTTGCGCTCCTCCCCGCCCAGCGCTGGAATGATATAGAGCCCACCGCCATCCCGCGTGGATCGAAAGACAATTTTCGTCCCGTCCGGCGAAAAGTTTGGCTCCACGTCGTCCGCGGGGTTTCGCGTAAGGCGCATGGCATCGCCGCCACCGATCTGCCGGATCCAGATATCAAAATTGCCATCGCCGCTGCGGTCGGAGGCATAGGCCAGCAACTTGCCGTCCGGTGAAATCGCCGGATCGATTCCCACCCCGCCTTCCATAGTCAGCCTGCTGATTTCCGGCAGCGCATTGGTTGTGACCGAAGGCTGCCGCGTTCGCAGCATCAGGAACGCCGCTGCGGTTGCGAGACCCAGTGCGAACGCGGTTGCAATCCCCCAAATCCAGATCTTTCGATGCGCAGGACCTGCTGGTGGCGAAGCCGGCATCGCGGGCGAGGGAAGCACCGGGGCGCGAAGGCCGGACGCACTGGTCTCGGTGCGCAAATCGTCTAGGGCGATCTTGACCTCGGACATGTTCTGAAAGCGCCGCTCGCGATCCTTGCGCAGGCAATGCGCGATCACCCATTCCAATTCCGGAGGCACGGCTGGATTGATGCTGCTGGGCTTCGGTGGATCTGTCTTGAGGATCGCCGAGAGTATCTCTAGTTTCGTACTACCACCGAAAGCGGCATGGCCGGTAAGCATTTCGTGCAGCAGCAAACCGAATTCGAAAATATCGGAGCGTGCATCCACTGGCTTGCCGGTGGCCTGTTCGGGCGACATGTAGGCCGGGCTGCCCACCACCATGCCTTCGATGGTTTGGTTCGCATTCGCGAACGTTTCTGTTTCGGCTGACCGCGGCTGGGGCTCCGTTGGAGCCGCCGCAACTGGATCGTTGAGCTTCGCAACGCCGAAATCCAAAATCTTTACCAGGCCTCGCGACGTCACCATAACGTTGGCTGGCTTGAGATCGCGATGCACGATGTTGGCCGCGTGCGCCACCGACATGGCGTCGGCCACTTGAATTGCATAGCGCAGGGCGTCGTCGATCTGCATGGGCCCGTCGCGCAGCATTTGCTGTAGCGTGCCGCCTTCCACGTACTCCATGGCGATGAAATCCGCGCCTTCCCATTGGCCGATGTCGTAGATATGTACGATGCTCGGATGATTCAACGCGGATGCCGCTTTGGCTTCTTGGAAGAAACGGCGCTTGCGGTCCGCGGTGACGCGCTCCGGCACCAGGAACTTGAGAGCGAGAAACCGGTTCAAGCGCAGATCCAGGGCTTTGTAAACGGTCCCCATCCCGCCTTGACCTAATATTTCTACGATCCGATAGTTCTGGACAGTCGTGCCGACCATGCCGCCGTCTAAACCGCGCTCTTTCCCGTGCCCTAAATCTGAACCGGAGTTACTCCATGTTAGCGCGGATGGCCCGGAAACCGAACCGCGACCGTGAGGGAGCCGGTGCCTCGGAACAAGCGCCTGCCAACGCGAGAAACTAGAGAAGGATGGTAGTGCCCGACCCGCAGCTCCTCGACATCGCCTCGCTCGACGAGGCGATGAATGCGCTCCCCAACAGCGGCGCAGTATTTCTGGTCTCGGCTGGAGATCAATCCGCGTATCTCGCCAAGACCAGCATGCTGCGCCGCAGGCTGTTGCGGATCTTGAAACCAGCCGGCCCGCTGCGGCGGTCCCTGAATCTGCGTGAAGTTGTCACGCGGGTGGAATATTGGCTCACGGCCTCGCGCTTTGAATCCATGCTGCTGCACTACGCGCTTGCCAAGCGCCATTTTCCGGATGACTATCTGCGGCTGGTGAAGCTGCGCTTGCCGGCCTACGTGAAACTGGTCCTGGCTAACGAATTTCCCCGCTCGCAAGTGACCACGCGTCTCGGTGGAGGAGCGGCACTTTACTACGGGCCGTTCCGAACTCGCGCCGCGGCGGAGCTGTTCGAAAACCAGTTTCTGGATCTATTCCAGGTGCGCCGCTGCCAGGAGAATCTAGAGCCCAGCCCCCAGCATCCCGGCTGCATCTACGGCGAAATGAATATGTGCCTGCGGCCCTGCCAGCAAGTGGTGGGACGCGAAGAATACATGAGTGAGGTAGAGCGAGTGCGCGAGTTTCTGTCGGGCGACGGAACGTCGCTAGTGAGCGTAACTTCGGCGGCTCGCGAGCGCTTGAGCCACGAAATGAACTTTGAGGAAGCCGCGCGCCAGCATAAGCGCTTGGAAAGCATTCAGCAGGTGCTGGCGCTGCGTGACGATCTGGTGTGTGATATTGATCGGCTTTATGGCGTGGCCGTGGCGCCATCGGCAGCGCCCGACGGCGTTCTTCTTTGGTTCCTGTGCCAAGGCTCGTGGCAAGCGCCGATCGAGTTTCCTTTGACCTCCCACATCTCGCTCGACCATCGTCTACGCGAGTTGGTGGCATCGCTTGAACCCGTGGCGGCGACGCTGGTGGAAAAACAGGAGCACCTTGCGCTGCTGGCGCGCTGGCATTACTCGACGTGGAGCGACGGCGAGTGGATTGGTTTTCATGACCTCGCTCAAATGCCTTATCGCAAACTGGTTCGCGCCATTTCGCGAGTCCGGCAGAAGGGTGAGCAACCCATCGAACCGCGACCGTGAGGGACCGTGAAAAAATCGGTTCGCAGACGAAAGCGCCTGCGCCACCCAGTCGCAAATCCTTGTGCGTCAACGTGGGGCAGACGCTTTCGTCTGCCAACCCCGTGTTCACGCCGAGCTTTTTCGCGGCTTCTGAGGGAGTCGGTACCTTCGCATTTGCTTCCTTTAGGGCCGGATGCTGCGCGCTCCCCAATCCCAGCGCCACACGGGCGCGCCTTCACACAAGTGGACGCCGCCTAGCCAGCGATTAATTCCGTTCGAGCGAACATGGTCCTCCCGGCCGAGGTAAACCTGCTGGCCGAAAGCCGTGGGCCCATAGCCGGAATCGACAGAGTCAAGCAACGGACGCTTCCCGCCAATCAACCTCCGTAGATATTGCTGGAAAGTGGAATCGCCCATCCAGATGCTTTCCTCCATTTTCTGAGCGGCCGGAAACAGGTCGCGAAATTCTGAGAGGCCCGACCCGGTGAGTTGCAGAATTTGACGCTCGGCCCGCGAGATACCGTTGCGCAGGGCAGGGAACTGTTCCAGATGACGCAGCAGAGCGTCGTGCAAAAATGGCAACGCGGACGTGCCGGAATTCACTAGCGCGGCTAGTCCGGTTGGTTCGGGAGAACAAAACGCGTCCCACGCCGCTTCTGCCGTCTTGAACTCGGAGTTGGTCACCGGATGCCGCGTATGAAAGAGCGTCGCCAGTTGCTCCGGATGCATGTGTCCCAGATAGTGGTTCCGGCAAATGAGCGAAACCCGCGTGCGCCGGAGATCCTGGTGCGAAAACCAATCCAGAATCTGGATCAGTTGCAACTGGTCGTAAAGATCGTGCTCGAACCAAAGCACCACTTCTTCGTGATCGCGGAAACGGGCAATCGCTTCGTCGCGTTGGACGAATGAGACGTCCCCGAGCGGCATCCCACAAAATTCAGCGATGAACCGCGATCGGATGCGGCTCAATTCCTGGAGCGGCAATCCGCGCGGAACAGGACCGTCGTGAAGAATGTCATTCCAGTAAATTATTTGGCCGGGAAGGCCGGTTTGTGGAAGCGAGACGGATTCTCCGTTGGTGATGTGCAGCATGGCCTGCGCTCCTGAAGATTATTTTATCTTCTACTGCGCCAAGCCGGCTTTTTGGAGAAAGTCTCGGGCTACTTCGCGGACTTGTTTGTGCTCGCCGTCCACGGCGTAATTCATGGCGCGCATGGCGTCATCTGAGATCTTGCCGGATAACTCAGAAAGATCCTTCCGGACATCGGGATTCGCGGTCACGAGTTCGGAACGGACCACGATGCAAGCCTGATAAGGAGGAAAAGCCCGCTTGTCGTCTTTGAGGACCTTGACGTCCAACTTAGTAAGTGCTCCATCGGTTGTGTTGGCCGCCACCATGTCCACTTGCTTGCCGAGCAGCGCGGTATAGAGCAATCCGAGATCCATGCTCTTAGGCGCAGCGGTCCATTTGATGGAATATGTTCCGTTCACGGCAGGATATCCGTCGGGCCGCGTCATGAACTCATAGCCCGCGCCCAGCGCAAAGCCGGCGGGATCGCGCACAGCGTCGCTCAACGTTTCAAGATGCCGCGCGCGCGCGTCTTCTCCACGCACCGTCATGGCGAATGAACTGTTGAAGCCCAGAGGATCTAACACGTCCAGGCGCAGGCCGGATGCATATTCGGTGCGTACGCGATCCAGAACCACCGCTGGATCGGTGACGCCACTGCGCTTGAGGATGTTGGTAAATGCAGTGCCGGTATATTCCGGATACATATCGATGTCGCCCGAGAGCAGCGCTTGGTGAGCCAGCAGCGTTCCGCCCAGATTCAGTTTACGATCCACTGGCTGATGCAGCCTGTTCTCAAGATGCTGCGCGAGAATTTCCCCCAGAATCACCTGTTCTGTAAAGTTCTTGGAGCCTACTGAAATACGGTGTTTCGAAGAACAGCCTGTGAAGAGCAGTACTGCGGCTAGGCCGGCGAAAATCGTTTTTCGATCCAACTTAATCCTCCGTCCGACAGCAAAGCCAGCAGGGCAGCGGGCACGGCCCCCGCTAGTATCTCGGTGGAATCGACAGATGCAATCCCTCGAAAGATGAACACGCCCAACCCTCCGCCTCCAATGGCAGCGGCAATGGTAGCCGTACCGATAGTAGTGACGGTGGCAACGCGCACGCCAGCCAGAATTATGGGCGCGGCAAGCGGAAGCTCCACCTGCCACAACAATTGACGCCCGGTCATCCCCATAGCGATGGCGGATTCGCGCACTGCGCTATCCACTCCGAGAATGCCGGCCAGCGTGTTGCGGAGAATGGGCAGCAGCGCGTAGAGTACCAGCGCCACGATGGCGGTGCGCTTACCGATGCCGCCAATGAGCGGAATTGGTATGAGAAACCCAAACAGCGCGAGGCTCGGAACCGTTTGCATGACGTTCGCAAAACCTAGCACCCATCTACGCGGGGCTACTCGGCGGGTGAGCAATATCCCAAGCGGGATTCCGATAGCCAGTGCGAATGCCATGGAGATAAGAACCAGCACGGAGTGCTCCGCGGTGAGGTTGAGGATGTCGTCAAAGAGACCCGGCCTGCTCATCGGCCAAAACCATTCCTCGCCGCGAATAAACGCGAATGCACGCAAATAAACCAGATTGCCTTATTCGCGTTCATTTGCGTTCATTCGCGGCCTAAAATTTAGCACTTCTAAGAACGCGCACGTCTCAGGCGCCTGCGATTTCAGAAACTCCTCGGGTGTCGCCAAGATCTCCAGTCTCCCACGATCCAGTAACGCGATGCGAGTCCCGAGCCTCAATGCCTCGCCTACGTCATGAGTAACGAAAATGGAGGTTTTCTGCAACGTGTTGCGCAAGTCCAGAAATTGGTCCTGTAGCTCGCGGCGGGTCACTGGATCCAGCGCGCCAAAAGGTTCGTCAAACAACAATAGGCGCGGATTGGCTGCCAGTGCGCGAGCCACACCCACTCTCTGGCGCTGGCCGCCCGACAACTCACGCGGGCGCCGATCCTTGAATTTTTCCGGATCGAGACCAACCTGGCGCAACAGTTCTGTGGTGCGCGCAGCGATTCTATCCTGCGGCCATCCTTCCAGGCGCGGAACCAGGCCGACGTTTTCCGCGATAGTGAAATGCGGGAACAAACCCACTTCCTGAATCACGTAGCCAATGCTGCGGCGCAGAGCGATGACATTGCAGGCGGTGGTGGGCCGGCCGTCCACCAGGACCTCGCCAGTCGTAGGAAAATGCAGTCCGTTGACCAACTTCAGCGCTGTGGTTTTTCCGGAGCCGCTGCGCCCCAATAGCACCAGCGTCTCGCCGGGTTCCACTCGCAAGCTGAGTTTATCCAGGATCAGGCAATCGCAAATACGAAAGGAAACCTCGCGAAACTCAACAGCCGCAGAGCCGGCCGCCGGTGTCAACGCGCTATCCACAAGCTCTCGACGAACGGCCACTCCCGGTCCACCCATTGCGCCTCCACACGAAAGCCCGTTTGTGCGGCCGTCTCGCATAGCTCTTCGATTTGGAACTTGTGAGAGGATTCCGTCCAGATGCTTTCGCCTGCCTGAAAGTGAACCGTGAAATCGCCTTCTATTACGAACGCCGTTTGATTTACCCGCGAGCGCAGATGCATCTCGATGCGCCGCTCAGTTTCGTTCCAGCGGGCTAGGTGCTCGAAGTTGCGCAGCTCGAAATTACCGCCCAGCTCGCGATTGATGCGTCCCAACAGGTTCAGGTTGAAGGCCGCGGTCAAACCAATCGCGTCGTCATAGGCGCGTAACATTTGATCTCGATCCTTGACCAGGTCGGCTCCTAGGAGAAGCGCGTCGCCGGGCCGCAGCGAGCGCCGTAGGGCGTGTAGAAAATCCACGGCGCGCCGGCGCTCGAAATTTCCGATGGTGCTTCCAAGGAACAGGACCAGCAAGGGCGCATCGCTGCACCGTCTGCCAACGGCGCTAGCCATTCCATCCAGATAGGAGTGGGCCAGCGCGTGGACATTGGCCACATCAGCCAGGTCGCGCTGGCAGCGTGCCAGAGCTTTCGGTGAGACATCGATGGGAATGTAATGTAGCTTGGAGCCGGCCGCGCTGAACGCTTCGAGAATATGCCGCGTCTTTTCACCCGTGCCGCTGCCCAACTCGATTACCCCCTCGGGAGTGCCGATTAATTGAGCAATGTCTCGCGCGTGCGAACATAGCAGCCGCTCATCGGCGCGGGTCAGCCCATATTCGGGAAGCCGGGTGATGGCTTCAAAAAGCGCGCTACCGAGTTCGTCGTAAAGATATTTCGAGTGCAGCTCTTTTTGGGGTTTGCTTAAATCGGCACGCGCCTCGGCGGCGAATTCCCGAAGATGAGCGTCGCTCAGGGCGTCAGTTTTCGACCAGGCGGAAGCCGGCGTAGACATAAGGGTAATCGGGACGGAACCAATTCCGGAATGAGCGCCGCAGGAAGCAAGCCGCGGTCCGCGGCGATCCGCCTTTCAGCACATAATGCTCTTCGTCGAAGAAATTCTTGGAGTAGCCGGGATAAAACGCAAAGGGTTCGAACCCCGGAAACGGACCGAACAGCGTTGATGTCCACTCCCACCCGTTGCCAACGAGTTGTGAAACCCCGAATGCACTGTCTCCAGCTGGGTTTCGCGTGACGTCGATCGGATCCCACAAGTGGAAATCAAAATTCCCATGCGTGATTTCGGGAGCGGCATCGCCCCAGGGATAGTTGCGCTCATCGCCCGAAGGCGTTCCGAACGCGGCTCTGTGAAATTGAGCTTCGATGGGCAGCACCTTGCCGGCCCACCGCGCGTAGGCGCCGGCTTCCGCGTATGTCACAAACACAGGTGCGTACACGGGTAGCGGAGATTCGGCGAACATGCCTCTGTAGATCCATTCGCCATCCCGTTCGATCCAAAAATGTGGAGGCTTGGCGCCATCTCGCACAAAATCCAGATATTCGCCATTTGTGACTTTGTACTTGTTGATCGCGAAAGCAGGCACGTTTACCTGCTGTTGGTCGAATTCATTGTCCCACCCAAATTCACCGGCCTTTTGGCCAAGAGTCGCGTAACCCGAGGGAATTTCGATCATCTCGGCTGATGGCTTCTCGGCACGGCGGACCGGTTCCGCGTCCAACGGAACTTTCTGATCGTACGGCAAATTGTGGAAAAGATAAGCCAGCGTCTCGGCATGCATCAGACGGTGCTCCAGGGCCACATTTGCGATTTGCTCCGGCGCTTGCTCCAGAACCTGGTCGATAATGGCGCGGGCGCGTTGGTTGTATTTCTGGATCTCAACTTCGGAGGGCCAATCCGAGGGCTGGTCCTCGGCAGCTTTTCCAAGGGGCGGATCGATGCCGAATTCGAAGAGCCGATCGAAATCCGGATGGAAGCTAGGGATGTCCAAGGCGTTGCGGCAGATCTGGTTCCAATCGAAGGCTTCCAGATGGCCCAGGTAGAAAATGAGCCGATGCCGTTCCGGGATGGGCCGTGAATAAAGAGCGCCGGGTCTGAGCAACCTGAATAACTCGTCGGTACGCGCCCGCGCGGATTCAATTTGCCGAAGCAGCCCTCTACTCACAGCGGAAGTAGCCACGCACTAACAGACTAACAGAGGAGCGGCTCGGGCGTTCGCCCGGCCACGTTCATCGGTTATTCGGTTGTTCGGTTATTCGGTTCTTATTCGTACCGCAGCGCGACCATGGGGTCCACTCGAGTGGCGCGCAGGGCGGGTAAGTAAGTGGCCAACAGAGCGACAGCCGTCAGTAGCAGCGATACTCCCGCGAAAGTTACCGGATCCACCGGTTTTACGCTGAAGAGAAAATTAGTCAACACTCGGGTCACCGCTAATGCGCCCCCGAGTCCGATTGCGAGCCCAGCGCCGATGAGCAGCAGCGCTTGGCGCAGAACCATCCCGAGAACGTTGTTCGTGCTTGCGCCTAGCGCCATGCGCACACCAAATTCCTGGGTCCGCTGAGTTACCAGATACGACATCACGCCGTAGATGCCGGCTGATGCCAGCGTCAAAGCCAGAACCGCGAAGACACCTAGCAGCCAGGCGTACAAGCGTTGGTTGGATAGCGAGTCCGAGACTACCTGCGTCATTGTTTTCACGCCAAAGACGGGTTGACTCGGGTCCACTGATTGGATCGCTGCAGTCACCGCGTGAGCGACGCTACTCGGATCGACGTTGGTGCTGATGACGAATGTCATGCCGGAAATGGAATCGAGCTGCGCAGCGGGACAATAGATCTCAGGCAGCGGCTCTTCGCCTAGCCCTGATTGCCGGGTATTCGCCGCCACTCCAACAATTGTTTTCCAGCCGTCCCAATTGATCTTCTGGCCCACTGGGTCCTGCCCCGCGAAATAACGTTTGGCTAAAGCATCGTTGATCAAGGCAACGGGTGGCGCGTTGGCTGAGTCCTCACGGCCGGCATCGCGTCCCTTAAGAATTCGAATCCCCATCGCGTGAAAGTAACCCGGACTGATTTGCCGAAACTCCGCGAACGGCTGGTGACCGGGCTCTTCCGGCGGGCGGCCTGCAATAGAAAACTCGCCATTCCAGCCCCAGCTTTGCAAAGGCAGTAGGGAGATGATGCCGGCTGCGCGAATCCCAGGCAGACCCTGAATGCGTTCGAGCGCCGGTTGATAAAACCGCTGCCACATGGCTCCTTTCGGATATTTTTCTTCCGGAACCGAAACGCTCATGGTGAGAACTCCACGTGTAACTAATCCCGGATCGGTGGCATTGAGCGCCAGGAACGTACGCATCAGCAGTCCAGCTCCGATTAATAAAACCAGCGCAAGGGCGAATTCTGAAATCACCAAAGCATTTCGAAGACCGGCGCTCCGCATCCCAGCGCCTCCGCTCCTTCCGCCTTCTCGCAACCCTTCCTGCAGGTCGCGGCCGGTACTCTGGAACGCAGGAACCAGCCCGAAAATAACTCCAGCAACTAGACACACTGCCAGCAGGAACAGAAACACCGTGGCGTCCAAATGGATATTAGAAGAGAGCGGGATTTGGTCGGAGGCTAGCGCCACCAGAGCCTTCACTCCTTCGTCGGCCAGAAACGCTCCCACTGCTCCGCCCGCCAAGGCCAGCAAGATGCTCTCTGTCAGGAACTGGCGGATTAACCGCGCGCGGCTGGCGCCCAACGCCGCCCGCACCGCGACTTCCCGGGTCCGCGATGCCGCGCGAGCCAACAACAGATTCGCGACATTGGCGCAGGCAATCAGCAGAACGAATCCCACCGACCCCATCAATACCAACAGCGCAGGCCGCAGATCTCCAACCAGCACGTCTTGTACTGTCCGCATCCATATGCTGCGGCCCTTTTGCTCATCTGGAAACTGTTGCGCGAGACGCGCGGCGATCTGCTTCATCTCCGCGTCGGCGCCTGGCAGAGTGATTCCAGACTTGAGCCGGCCAATCACCGACATCCAGTGCGAACCACGCTCCTTCAATTGATCCGGAGAGAATACGAGTGGCATCCACAGCGTGCGGGTCAAGCTCCCGGGAGGAAACTGGAAGCTGGCCGGCATGATTCCGATCACCGTCGTGGACTGGCCGTCCAGCGTTATTTGCGATCCCAGCAATTTTGGATCGGCACCAAATCGCCGCCGCCACAAACGTTCGCTCACCACCACCACGTGAGGCTTGCCCGGTTGATCTTCGTCGGGGAGGAATGTGCGTCCCAGCATTGGTTTCGCTCCCAGCATCTCGAAAAGACCGGCGGTTGCAACTACGGACGGAATGCGCTCCGGCTCTCCATTACTTTGCAGATTCAAACTGCCGTTGCCGAAGGCTTCCAGATGGTCGAAGACATGATTCTGCCGGTGCCAGTCAAGAAAGTTGGGCGTGGAGACCGTTCCGTAACCACCCGGTAGAAAGGTCTCAAAAATCCGAACCAAGCGCGCAGAGTCTGGATAAGGTAGAGGCTTGAGCAACACCGCGTTTATGACGCTGAACAGCGCGGCGTTCGCGCCGATGCCGAGCGCCAACGCCAGAATAGCCACCGCCGTGAATCCGGGGCTCTTTAGAAAAGTTCGTAGCGCAAAGCGAAGATCTGACAGCATGGTTCTCCCCCTTATAACTCAGACGTTCAGTTGTAGGGCAGGTTAGTAATCTGCAGCGGGTTGTTAACCCGCCTGAGCGTGCGTCGATTGGCACGTGAGATGCGAAAGTTAGGGAATGGCTTCTCCCGATGCTCCTCTCCCACTCGCCGGAATCCGCGTCATCGATTTCGGACGCTTCATTGCCGGACCTTACTGCGCCATGCTGCTGGCCGACCTGGGCGCCGACGTGATCCGCGTGGACCGCCGGCGTGGCAGCGAAGACCGCTATACCGGGCCGGTTACCGAAGGTGGCGAGGGCGGGGCTTTTCTCTCGCTGAATCGCAACAAGCGCAGCTTGACGCTGGATAGCTCCCCGCCCGCCGCGGCCGAAATCATCCGGCGCTTGGCAAAGAGCGCCGATGTGGTGGTGGCCAATCTCCCAATCAGCGTGTTGCGAAAGATGGGCTTGGACTACGATGCTTTGCGCGCTCTCAAACCCGATATCATCCTCGCCCGAATTTCCGCCTTCGGCCCCGATGGTCCTTACGCGCACCGGCCCGGCTTCGATACCATCGCGCAAGCCATGTCCGGCGCTATGAGCCTAACGGGATTTCCGGACGCTCCGATTCGCTCCGTGGTTTCTTTCGAAGATTACGGCACCGCGCTGCACACAGCCTTCGGGATCATGGTGGCGCTGTATCATCGCGCTCAAACGGGGAAGGGGCAAGTGGTGGATGGATCGCTGCTCGCCACCGGAGTCACATTTATGCAAGCGCTACTGGCTGAGCGATCTGTGACCGGAATCGAGCGGCAGTCCCGAGGCAATGCGGGATTCTTCACTGCGCCTGCCGACACATACCGCACGGTCGACGGTTGGATCACGGTTCAAACGATCGGAAGCGACATGTTCGCCCGCTGGGCAAAATTGGTGGGACGTCAAGAACTGATCGAAGATCCACGCTTTGCGCACGACCTGCTGCGCGCTGACAATCGCGAAACAATCACGCATGCAATGGAAGCGTGGCTCGCGAATCGCACCACCGCCGACGCTTTGGCGGAACTGGAAGGTGCGCGACTGCCCGCTGGTCCCGTGCTGGATGTGGCTCAAATCCTCGAAGATCCCCAGCTAAAAGCGCGCGAGCTGCTGCACTATCTGGACTACCCGGGCGCGCCAAAACCAGTCCCGCTAGCGAATCCCGCGGTGCGCTTATCGGAAACACCGGGCAGCATCCGCCGGCGCGCCCCGACGTTAGGAGAACACACGGACGAAATTCTCGGAGAGTTGGGATATTCGAACGCCGAGATCCAGGCGCTACACGTCGAAAACGTGGTGTGACGTAACCCTTCACCCCAAGGGCGCGTCTCGTTGCTGGAGGTCTTACGCCATGAAAGCGTTTTGGACCCTTCCGTTCTTCATCTGGATCGCGTATGCGCAGGTCGAGTTGAAGGTTGTAGCCACCGACCACGCCGGCCATCCTGTTACAGATCTTCAGCCGGCCGACCTGAAAGTCATTTACGACGGATCGCCTCAATCCATCACCTCGCTCCGCCTGGATCAGAGCAAAACAGTACCGACGATTGTCATCCTGCTGGACTTGCTGGATTTGAGTTTCCAGGAGCGCAACGCTGAGGTAAATCAAATGCGGGAGTCCCTGGCTGGCGCGGAAGCTACTTCCCGGCTACATCTCTACCTTTTGACGGTCGATGGCGGTTTGTATCCGGTACAAGGCATCGGAAAACAGCTGGATCAAGCGTTGCAAAAAGTGAATGGAGCGCGGCGCGCGGACCTCAAGACCGACCCAGTAGAGCGTTTCAAGACAGTTTATTCCGGCCTGGATTCGTTGAGCCAAGAGTTGGCGCGGTTTCCGGGTCCCAAGCAGTTGCTTTGGATCACCTACGGGATTCCGAGCAGTATGAAAATGGTTGAGGGCTGGGTGGACTTGAAGCCGCGCTTGCTCCAACTGGCAGCGCTCTTCGATCGAGGCGACATTGCGGTCTATACACTCGATCCGGGTCTGTTGCTTGGCACTCTGAATCGGGATGGTCTGGAGGTGCTGTCGGCAGCCACCGGAGGCCGGACATTTGGCAGCAGTGATCTCAAGATGGCCCTGAAACAAATGGGAACGGATACCTCTGCCACTTATCTGCTCGATTACAGCCCGTCGCAGGCAAGCAAGGCCGAAGGCTCATTCCACACAGTGCGTCTATCCAGCACTCGCAAAGGAGTACGAGTTCTCAGCCAACAGATTTATCCGGCCAACGCGATTAAGGAACCGCCGAAAGTGTCCTCACCGGTGTCCACTACCCAGGTACTTCCGCGGGAGCCCGCGTACACATTCGTGGGATTGGTGCATTCCATGAAGGGCCAGAGCATGGTTTTGGAGTTGGACGATGCAAGGTTCGTCGTGATTGATTTCGACCGAAATGCGAAGGTGAATCTAAGTAGAGGAGACCGTGCGAGCGTGCGGAGCAATCAATATGACGGGCACGGTATGGTGGCGAAATCGTGGAGTCTGCTGCAGCCCCTGGAACAGGCGGGTGTGGCGCCGACGGAGCCGGCCAACACTCCAGCGGCATCGGACCCGTGGCTCCTGAAGGCTCGGGAAACGGCGGCGCTAATGCTTCACACGCTGCCGGATTTCCTTTGCAAAGAGGTGGTGGCGCGATCTGGGAACGGAGTTCAAAACACCCTCTCGGCCGCCGTCTCCTATAGTGGCAAAACGGGCGAAGACTATCGCGAAATCCGGCTGAACGGTCAGCCGACCCCAAAATCGTGGGCGGAGTTAGGCGGCGACGTTTCCACGGGAGAGTTTGGAAGCTTACTCCGAAGCCTTCTTCGGAATCCGGATTCAGACTTTCAGTTCATCAAGGAAGATCAGGTGAACGGCGTGGCTGCCGAGGAGTACGGCTTTCACATCAGCCACGCACAGTCGGACTGGAAAATTCTCTCTGATTATCAATTCATCGTTGCGCAGTACAGCGGCCGCATCTGGTTCGACCGGTCGTCAAACCGCGTGTTGCGAATCGAAAGAACGGCGGAAGGAATTCCGTCCGCTTTCCCGCTCCGCAGCGTAGAGGGCGGTGTGACCTTCGGGGAGGTCCGATTAGGGTCTTCTGATACCTACCTGCTGCCTTTACAGGCTGAGACGCGTGTTTGCATTCGAGATCGCCAGGAGTGCAGCCGGAAGACGATCGATTTCAGCAATTATCAGAAATTTACGGCGGAATCGAAGATAGTCCCTGAGCAGAATCCGGAATAAGTAGCGGCGCACGGCGCCGCACCACTGTCGCCACCATTCTGACTCCTGCATTCTGGCTTCTGAATTCTTCTTAAATCCAAACCTTCTCCGCCGGCACTCCGCGCTTACACAGATCGCACGATCCAGCATCTTTGTAGTAAGTGGCATCCAGCTTGGCCAGCGAATAGAAGGGCAGAGGACTGAAGTCGATGGTCTTCGGCGTGGGCTGGTAAATGATTACCGCCAGCCCCACCACTTGGGCGCCGTTCGATTCCACCAGCCGCTTCAACTCCGCCAGGTTCCGGCCGGAGCGCAGAATGTCGTCCACGAGTAGTACCTTCTCGCCCGGCACTTGCTCCAGATATTGGCGGAAACGCATCGGCCCATTTTCTGTCTCGCGCTCCGCCCAGTAAACCTGGTGCGCGCGCAACGCTTCGCAAACGCCGTACGCCACCGGCAACCCACCGGTATCCGGACATACGATGGATAGCTCCGGAATGATGGCGCGGATCTCGGAATTGGCGCGCAGCAATCGGCTCAGCCCCACGCTCAATACCTTGGCGTGCTGAAAATATCGCATCGCCAACTGTACCTGCATATATTCGGTGGCGTGCAGACCATTGGGATATTCGAAATGGCCGTCGCGGATGGCCCCAGTACGCCGCAACAGGCTGACTACTTCGTCTTGAGTTGGTACTAAGTGCATAATCTCCCCATCTTGTGGGTTAGCAGGCGAAAGCGCCTGCTCCACCTATGTGGGGCAGGCGCTTTCGCCTGCCAACCGATTCTCAACTCGCTCCCCGCCCCGTTAGCACGCGCGGAATTGTGCGCACGATTATCTTCCAGTCTAGCGCCAACGACCAGGTATCGATGTATTGCATGTCCATCTTCATCCAGGTATCGAAATCCAGAGCATCGCGGCCAGCCAGCGCCCATAGACAGGTGAGTCCCGGCCGCATGCGGAGCCGGCGGCGCTGCCAGCGCTGGTACATCTCCACTTCTTCGGGAACGGCCGGCCGCGGACCCACTAGCGACATATCGCCTTTCAGTACATTCCACAATTGCGGCCACTCGTCGATCGAGAACTTGCGCAAGAACCAACCCAGGCGCGTGAGCCGCGGGTCATTCGGAATCTTGAACGCCGTGGATCTTTGGCTGAGGTGCGCCAGCGAGGCTTTCAACTCTTCGGCGTTGTCGCACATGGAGCGGAATTTATAGAACACAAAGCGGCGCCCGTTCAGCCCGCAGCGTTCCTGGCGGAAAATAGCTGGTCCAGGCGAAGTGAGCGGGATCAGCAGCGCGATCATTAGCATGAAAGGCAGCATCAGTATCAAGGCGGCGGCCGCCAACAGGATGTCCGTTACGCGCTTTAAAAGCAGCCGGATTTCATCGTGAGGCGCGGCCGAAAATGTCAGCAGCGGCGTGCTGCCCAAACGGTCCAGGTACACTTGACTGTTCACGTGCGGGAAGAAATCCACCACCACTCGCGTACGCACCCCCTCCTCGTCGCACAGCAGGAAAACTTCTTCCATCGCCGCCAGCTTGCCGCTATCCACGGCAAAAATGATCTCGTCGATCACCTGCTGGCGCAGTAGCTCAGGCAGTTGGGATAGCGGATGCTGCTGGTAGATGCCGGCCAGTTGAACTTGCCCCGGCTCGTCGTCCAGGAATCCCATCAGCCGGACGCCGTAATCGGCGGATTGCTCCAGCGCCGCCCCCAGGTGCAGTGCGCTTGCGCCTGACCCAACCACCATTACGTAGTGGGCCGTACCAAACTCCCTGCGCACCCGTCCGATGGCACGCGCGAAGTTAATGCGGAACAAGCACAGCAGCACCCAGGCGTAGATAGCAAACAAGGCGACGAAAGAGCGGCTGAGGTCCAGCCGCAGCATGTACTCGGCCACCACCAGCGAGATGGCGCCCAGGGCGCATTGCCGGAACGTGTCACGTAGAACCACTCGAGGATGCGCGGAATCCAGCTTCTCGTAAATGTTGAACCAGTAACCGATGGCCGTCCAGCACAAAATCGAAATGATCAGCAGCAGCGTGGCCAACAGGAAATCGAGATAGAAAAGCTTTTCGAATTGCAGACGGATACGGGTCTGGTACGCGGCGAAGAAAGCTAAGGAAATAAGCAGTACGTCGGTAAGGCCGAAGATTGCCTTGACTTTTCTGTAATGCCTGCTGAACACTCCGGAAACAGCATAGCACGGGCAAAAATGCGCTGAATCCGAGAGCGGGCGTGGTGAATCTTTCTTGCATGGATACTCCTGACCTGCGTTATCCCGTGGGCAAGTTCGCGTTTCCAGAGGCGGTCACTCCAGAGGATCGCCTGAGGTTCATAGAACAGATTGCAGAAGCGCCGGCGCGAATGAAAGCTGCGGTCGCCGGCCTGTCCGACGAGCAACTCGATATTCCTTACCGGCCCGGCGGTTGGACCGTCCGGCAAGTGGTGCATCACGTGCCCGACAGTCATCTGAACAGTTATGTTCGATTCCGGTGGGCCCTAACTGAGGATGTCCCCGTCATTAAGGCCTATCACGAAGACCGTTGGGCGGAACTTTCAGATGCACGCACCGCGCCAGTGGATGTTTCGCTCGCGCTGCTGGAATCACTGCACGCCCGGTGGGGCGCTCTACTCAGTTCCCTGAGCGATCAGGATTGGAAGCGCACCTTCCGTCATCCGGAGCTAGGTCCCGTAAGTCTGGAAAAAAACGCAGCCCTGTACGCCTGGCACGGACGGCATCATGTGGCTCATATCCGGGGATTGCGCGATCGGATGAGCTGGTAGGCCAGGCGGCAGGCACCGGGCGGCAGGCACCAGGCGGCAGGCGGCAGCCCGAACGAACGCTCCGTGGGTGCCTGCTTCCTGCAGCCTGCCGCCCGCCGCTTGCTTCCTGCCGCCTGCCGCCTGCCCCCTGCCTCCTGCCGCCGTCGGCGTTATCTTAAAAAGATAATGCCGACGGTGACTGATGCCGCGCAACCTAAGCTGGCTGGCTCTCGGGGTGGTGGGCCGCGCGATTTGTGGCCGGATGACCCGGGAGGGGGCGGCGGGGATGATGGCGCAGGAGACGGCGGATCGTCGCGTTACATTCCGGACGCCGGCCTGTTCGCCATGCGGTTCGTCCTGCTGTCCATCGCCACGCTGTTCATCACCCTCGGCGTGGCCTACTTCGCGCGCTCGCGCACGGGGTTCAACTGGCAGCACATCCAGGTTCCGCGGCTGCTGTGGGTGAGTACGGCACTGATTCTATCCAGCAGTTGGACGCTGGAATGCGCGCGCGCTTTCCTGGAGCGCAAGAACAGCCATCGCTATGCACGCTGGCTGGAACTCACGCTCGGAATCGGTCTGGCCTTTCTTGCAACACAGCTTCTGGCGCTCCGCGAACTGGTGTCGCAGGGGATTTACCTTCGCCACAATCCGCATAGCTCGCTTTTCTATGTGGTAACCGGCGCGCACGGGATTCATTTGCTAGGCGGCATGGCAGCTATGTGCTATCTACTGTTGCGTGCCTCGCTGCGGCCGGAATCCGTGCTGCTGGATTTCCGTAGGCAAAGAACACGGGCCGCGGTTACCGCGCTCTATTGGCATTTCTTGACGTTGTTGTGGCTGGGGCTGTTTTTGAGTTTGCTGCTGTGGCCGTGAGCCGGCGCATGCGCCAGGCGCTTCTTCCAGGCCCGTAATAACGCTTCACTACTTTTTGCCGACCGAAGCCATACTGTTCGTAGAATCGAATGGCCGATTCGTTTTCAATCGAGACCATCAGCCACCACGCTTTCACGCGAAGCGCGCGCAATTCCTGGAGCGCGTGATTGAGCATGGCTTGCCCCACGCCGTGATGCCGGTCGCGCGGGTCTACCGCGATGGATGCCAGCTCTGCGTTCCTGGAACCAGCGCAGGTGATGATGTAGCCGGCTACGCGGCGGCGCACCGTCGCGACTAGAAACAAGTCCGGACACTTGCGATAAAATGCGGAAAATAATTTCTCATCCCAGGCGTCCTCTCCGAAAGAGGCCCGCTCGATGGCGAGAATACGATCAAGATCGGAGATTTCAAATTTTCGGATGCGTATCACCGGCCGCCTACGGCTTGGGCGCATCCAGGATCGACATATAGGCCACCCACGGACCCACTTCGCCGCGATACTGGCTGGCCAATGCCCGCGACACCTGGCTGGTATGGCCGAGATCGTGCACCGCCCAGGCCGCCAGAAGATTCTGCATAGTTACTTTGCCGAGCCCGGGATGCATCCCCGTCAACGCCAGCTCGCCGGGCCCGATCTCCAAGCTTCCGAGGGCGTTCAAACTCTGCTCGCGCGCCTCCTGAAACATGTTCAGCAGATCCTCGGTGCTTCGTCCTTCGATCAAGGACGCGAAACCGCGCCGGTCAAATGGATCGAACGGGCGCGACTCGCCGCATTCCAAAATGATTTTGGTTCGCGGAATCCAATCCGTCTGCTCGCCGTAAATCAAATGCCCGAGCACGTCGATAGCGCTGAACGATTCCCGCGAGTCGCGCGCGTCCAGCCACTCCCTGGGCAGATCCGCAAAAAGCGCGGTGAACACACGCGGCGTCGATCTCAGAATCCGCAAGGTATCGTTCAGCCGGAACTCCATGCTGTCATTGTAATGCCGCTCGCAGATGCAGCATACTGACAACATGCTTTCGCGAAGAGATGTTCTGAAAACTGCAGTGGCGATGCCGGCGCTTTTAGAAGCTCAATCCCCCAACGACACGGTTCGCGTGGCGGTGATCGGCGTGGGGAACCGAGGATCGTACGATCTCAAAAATATACTGAAAGTGCCTGGCGTCAAAGTGGTCGCCCTGTGCGACCTGGATACCGAGCGTCTGGACAAAGCCAAGGCTGTCGTTAGCGCCACCGGGTCCGAACCGGCAACATATACCGATTTCCGAAAGATGCTGGACGAGCGCAAGGATATCGACGTAACCATCATCGCGACACCGGTGGACACGCATAAGACGATCGCAATCGATGCATTGGAAGTCGGTAACAGCGTGTATTGCGAGAAGCCGATGGCCACCACGCCCGAGGACGTCAAGCTCATGGTGGCGGCAGCCAGAAGCGCCAAAGGTATCTTTCAAGCAGGCTTCCAACTCCGGCACGATCCCCGGCGCAAACGCTCCATCGAGTTCATCCATTCAGGTGGAATTGGGGACGTTCTTTTTCTGCAGGGCTATCGGCACACCGGCGATCTGCCACATGAGACAGCCTGGTATTTCGACCGCAACCGTTCCGGCGATAACATTGTGGAGCAGGCGTGCCACATCCTGGATCTGTTTACCTGGACCGCGGGCAAGCATCCGGTGAGAGCCTACGGTTCAGGCGGTATCAACTTTTTCAAGAACGATCCGCCCGGCCGCACCACTATGGACAACTACGCGGTGATCTACGAATTCCCGGACGACCTGCGCCTCGAGTTTAGCCACATCTATTTCGACCCCCCCGGTTTTTCTGGCGTGAAGGAACGAGTGTATGGCGCAAAAGGCGCCATCGACCTCGCCACCGCAACCTGGATGGAGCGCGATAAGAAGGGAGAAATCAAGCTGGAAGTCCCCGACGCAGCCGAGGACTCAACCTATCTTTCGCTCGCCGCCTTCATCGACAACGCACGCGGCCACAAGACCCCCCTGAACAACGCCGAGTCAGCCGCCATGTCGACCATGGTAGCCATGCTAGGACGCAAGGCGATTTATGAGAAGCGGGTAGTGAAGTGGGAAGAGCTTTAGGCGGCCGTCTCCAGGCGGCGGGCGGCAGGCTGCAGGTGGCAGGAAGCAGGCTGCAGGTGGCAGGAAGCAGGCGGCAGGTGGCAGTAAGCAGGTGGCAGTAAGCAGGCCGAAGGATACACGATGGCCGCGACGGGGTGCTGCCGCCTGCCTTCTGCCGCCTGCCGCCTGTCCGTCAGCTGGGTTGTTCGAAATAGCCTTGCGCCAACTCCGGCTTCTGCTCTAGCGCTTGCTTCCAGCAGTCGCGGGCTTCGTCCTGCTTGCCTTGGCTCTTGAGCACGTGGCCGAGGTTGAGAAGGGCTTCAGGGAACGAAGGGCGCTCCTGCAAGGCTTCTTTGTACAGGCGCTCGGCGTCGTCTAGTTGGCCGGATTTCTGTAATAGCAGGCCGGTATTGTAGAACAGTTCGGGACTGCGTTCGCCCTTATCGATCAAACGGGCCTGATAATCCAGCGCTTGGTCGAAGTTTTCACGTTCCACGGCCAGCGCCGCAAGACCGCGCAGCGCATCTATGGAGTTGGGATTGGACGAGAGGATTACTTCGAAGGCCTTGGTGGCTCTTTCCTGATCGCCGACGTTCCAGCAAGCGATTCCAAGATTCAGGTGTGCCTCCGGCCAATCCTGCCGCTTCTGGACGCAGGCCTCGAAAGCTTCGCTAGCTCCCTGATAGTCGTTTCGTTCCAGTCGCAAGTAGCCGAGACGGAACCACACATCCTCCAGCTCCGCATTCCGGCTGAGCAACTTAACGTAAACCTTCTCGGCTTCTTCTTTGGCGCCTTGCTTGTCCAAGACCGAGGCGAGATTGTGCAGTACGTCCACCAGGTCCGGGGCGATCTCGAGGGCTTTTTCATAGGCCGTGCGGGCAGCGGCCAAGTCGCCGGATTCCTGATGCACGACACCCAGGTTCACGTAGGCCTGCTTGGCGTCCGGACGGACGCGAGTGGCTTCTGAATATGCTTTGGAAGCCTCTTCCAGCTTGCCCGTTTTCTGAAAGGCCACGCCCAGATTGAACCAGCGATCGAAGTTATCCGGCGTGTATTCCACTAGCTTCTCGCAGTAATGCCGGGCGGCTTCGTAATCGTTGGAGGCGAATGCGGATGTCGCCAACCCCTCGAGTGCCGTTTGCGAATTCGGCCGCAGACTCAGCAGGGCGGCTGAATAGTCGGCGATCATGGCTTGATCCTTGCGAGCCATGCCGATGGTGACCATATTCACCAGGCATTCTTCCGATTTTGGATTGGCAGCCAGAAGCTGTTGATATATGCGTGCCGCCTCGTCGAAATTCCATTGCAACTGCAGCGTCACTGCTTTTCCAAACAACGCAGTGGAATGTTCCGGCTCTTCCGCGAGCACTCGATCGAAACTCTCGGCCGCAGCCTCGGCTTTGTCGAGATGCAATTGGCAAATTCCCAGGCCCAGCCGGGCGTCGATGCGGCCGGGATCTGTCTGAGCGGCCTTTTCGAAGAATTCGGCGGCTTCCTGCCAGCGTCCCAGCTTCTCCAGACACACCGCCATATGGAAGTTGGCGGCCGAGTGCTTGGGATTCAGGCTCAACACTTTTGCATAACTCTTGGAGGCGTCTTCGTACTGCTCCAGGTCATATTGCAACTGAGCTTTCGCTGAGTAGATTTCCAGGCTCTCTTCGCCTGCGGCGAGCGCGCCGTTGATCTCATCCAGCGCTTCCTGCAGATTGCCTTCTAGATGCAGAGAAACCGCTTTGGCCAACGCCGGCACCCGGGCCCCGGCTTTGTTCGAGCCGTTCTCCTGGGTTTGTCCGTTGGACGCCGCGCCATTAGACGAAGATGATCGCGATTTGCTTTGACTCATGCTCAGTTAAGGTTTCCATTTCTGCCCTCGAATCCATAGGGCGCAAGATATGCACACAGTCTGCCCAACGTGTCGTATTGATGCGAGACCTCCAGCCACCGGACGCGCGCCTTTTCGCCGCGGCCGCAGAACAAGCCAACGCCGCCGCGCGGAATACGATCATCCGACCAGAAATCCACGATCTGGTCTTGAGCGCGAACGGCAAAGTCACTGCCCTGCACGTCCACGCGAATGCGGTATAGCATGTCGGAGCGCGTAATGAACGGCAGAGGCTTCTCCACTCGCGGCCCTTCCTTGCCCCCAATCACGGCGTAGCGCACCAGGTGCACTATCGGCACCGGACCCGGCTTCACAACTGTAAGCTTCACAGCGTAATAATTGTCCAGATTGGACGCCCGGAAAGCCCAGCCCATACCCTTTTGATCGATCTCTCCTAGAAACTCGAAACGATAATCGGTGAGCTCTACCGTGGGCCGGAAAACGGCCAACGGCCCAGGCTGCACAAACCCCGACGCATCGTAAGACCAGCGGGTGGTCAAATTAGAGCGGCTCTCCCACCCATCCAGGCCAGATCGAAAGTCATCCGTGTAGGCGATGGCCGCACGGTCCGAGATACTCTTATTCAGGGTGCTTAGGTTGTCCGCCACCATCTTTTGGACGCCCTTGCCCGCTCCGCTCCCGATTCTCACTTTCGGCATGGAGGGGCTAACGGCCAGTGCCAACAGAACTGGCAGCAGCACCGTCATGATTCTCAGTTCCGAGGGGGCCTTTTGCCATACATCCACCAGCCAGCGCCAGGAGCGTGCGGCGTCCGTCGCCAGATGATCCATAGCCACGTGGAAACGGGGCTGGCTCAATTCTTCGCTGCTCTCGGCGATTTCTGTGGAAACTTCGTCTTCTGGCGCGGACCGTTCCACTCGGGCCGTAAACGCCCGCGGTTCAGCTGGCGCGCCCGGCAAAAGCGGAGCAGCCGGGAATTGCGGCTCAAACTTGGATTGGGCTACGTTACGACGGCTGGCCGTGTTGAAAAGTTGGGTTCCGAATTTCAGCGCGAGTAATCGCTCCGGCAACCCGAACCACTTTCTTGCGCCAGGAGCCTCCACCGGTGCCGAAAAGGCCGGCGCAGCCATGGTCTTGGGCCGGAACTCCAGCGGTACAGGTTGCTTGAGGTGAGGGGCCAGTGCCTCGCCAGCGATACCAGACAATTTAGCGTTGAAGGGGACCCAGCCGCCTTCCGGCAGCGATACAGCCTGTTCACCTCCTAGCTCGGCGAATGCGATGCGATGTTCGTCGCAGCAGAATTCACCGTCCGTCAGGGTGCGGAGCGGCGCAAGCGCGATATTACAGTACCGGCACTTCATTGGGCCTACCTATCTCGTCCCCATAATATGGCCGAAGCGGGGGAATAGCTACGCAGGAAAACACTTAAGCACAGCCCGAAATTCCTCGTAAGGCAGGACACGGCGTAGGACTTTACCCTTAGCGATTGGTGGTAAGCCGAACCCGCGGCCCCGGAAGAACCCCGTGCCAAACTGAGCGTCCACCAAGCAAATCCAGCCAGTATCAGCGTAAAGGGCTGGAATCGCAAGAACTCGGCGAACGATTGCGTCACCCAAGGCACGATGTACAGCAGAACCAGCCATCCCGCAAATACCTCACGCTCCCGCCCTCCCCTCATCAGCATCACTCCGGCTGCCAGCGCCCCCGCCGGCCCAATGAGGATAGTGTCGTAAATCGGCGTGTACACATTGCAGACCAGCGCTGCGGAAAATGTAGCTGCCCACAAGAGGTCGCGTGACGGCCTGCTCCATTCGGACGACCGCCACCAGGCAGCCGCCAGGATCGCCAGGCCAGCCAGGCCAACCACCACCGCCAGAACCTCCGCCACCGTGGACGCATTTCCCAGCAACAAATGAAAAAACGAACCCAAATCTACATATTTGTCGCGGCGTAGCGCCCCGGCCCCGCCCGTTGCCAGATGCCCGTAGAACTTCAACGTGTCGAGCCATGCCCCACAACCATTAATTTCCACTGTTGCAACCGAAGCTAACCCGAGCGCGATTGCTCCGGTTATAACTCCGCCCAGCATCCGCCAGCGCCGCCCCGAGATCAGCATCAGAACCGGGATTGCGACCAGGGTCGGCTTGAACAGCGCCAGCGCCAGCGCGAGGCCAGCGAAAAATCTGCGATTCCTGGAGCGGCAAAATACAAAGAGCGCGATCGCAAAGAAACCGAGTACGGAAATTTGCCCGCCAATCCAGCTTTCCATGAGGAACGGCATGCTCCCGACCGCAAGTAGGAATCCAGTCTTCTTCTGTTGCTCGGAAAGCTCAAATGAACGGATCAGCAGAGCTACCGCGGTTGCGTAGAGAGCCGCGGAGAAGATCAACCACGCGACATAAGCCCAGGGGTAGGAGAGCCACGCAAAGGGACGGTAGATGAGCGCGGCATAGGGAGCGCTGGCGAATACCAACATCTGATCTTTGGGTGCGCCAGGTGCGGCCTGCTGCTGCAACGGCACTTCTAGAGCGAGATCGTAGAGACGCGCTGGTTCGTACTGGTTGAGGATCTTCCCGGCCACGTAGAACTGCACGAAATCCCCGCCCAGCGGCCGGCCCATGAACGTCTGGCCCTGGAACCCTCGGATGATCGAAAGCCCGCACACGATGAGTGCCACCACGATCGCCATAAAGCTCAAAGCGCGAGCTTCGCGGCTGCCTGGCAAAGGTCCAAACCAATGCATTGTTATCTGGTGAATCGTCGGGTATTACTGGAAAGTGTAGCCCTATGGGTAACTAGGGGTAGGGGATTGGTCGTTACAGCGGAGCCGGCAACGTCAACGAAGCCCTGCCCAGGGCCTTCTCGATCAACTCCACCACCTCGGATTCCCTCAATCCACGGGAAATGGTCAGCTCGGTGATCAACATGTGGCGGGCCCGGTCCAGCATCTTCTTCTCGCGGAACGAGAGAGGCTTCTCAATCTGCAGCACCAGCAGGGTCTTCAAAACTTCAGCAATCTCGAGCAGAGTGCCCTTGCGCATTCTGTCCGAGTTTTCCTTGAAACGATCCTTCCAGTCGCACTTGCGCTTGGAGCTTCCCTCGGCCAAGTACCCAAGCACTCGCGCGACTTCGCCGTTCCGCGTTACCTTTCGCAGTCCAATCTCGGAAACATGCGAGAACGGAACCATTACGGTCATGCTGGTGTAGGTTAAGCGCAGGAGATAGAATCTTTCCGCCTGTGCGCCAAAGGATCGGGTGCTGATGTTCTCAACGGTGCCTATCCCGTGGTTGGGATAGACAACCTTCTCACCAATTTGAAACAACAAGGTCATACGGAGACCGAAGCTACTTTGGAACTCTGTTTAGGTCACCTTGTTGGCTGCCCAACTCTAGAATCCAGAAGCACGATGTTAAGCCTAAGTTCTGACCTTGTCAACAGAATTTAACGCGAACCATTGCTTGAACCTGCTTTCAAATAGTAAATCAAGGACTTAGCTGGATGAAAACCAATACGCGATGTATCTAACACATGTGTGGAGACGACGACATGCGTGGATCCGGCTCCGCCCTGGAGCCCGCCACTCTGCCGCTTCTCAGAATCGCAATGGCATTGCTTTGGTGCGCTCGACAAACGCGACTATAATCTCAATCACTTCCGCTTTTTTGTACTGAATACACTTTTCAATAGTGTCATATCCCAAAAACGGGATATTTCAGATCAAGTCATTTGTTTTCTTTCGGAAAATCCTGTATTCTCATAGTGAGCTACAGTCTTGGGGGGTGGCATCTTAAGTGCTGGTTCGGAAGCACGGGAAAGGTGTAGTTAGGATCAGTCTGCCCTAGGACGGGATTCAAGGGAAGCGCTTTGAGGGATCTCAAGACCCAGTTCGTCAGCGCACTGCTGTTCATCTTGACGGTGGCAGCGGTCTGCTGCGCTATTGTCAATTTCCGGCAGCAGAGCATGTACCGGCTGCCGGATGATGGCGTAATTTGGGTGGACCGTCCGGATGCGAGCGGCCAAAACTCCGTAGTAGCGCTGTATGTAACACCCGGGAGTGGGGCGGATAACGCTGGCATTCACAAGGACGACGTACTGCTCCAAATCGGGGACGCCGCGATCCACAAAGTTATTGACGTTCCCCAAGCTCTCCAGCATGTAGTGACTTGGGACAAGGCGCGCCTCTACATGGTCCG
>DASYNU010000191.1:0-4703 GCA_036008345.1 Bryobacteraceae bacterium | reverse complement strand
AGCATCGCGTATGCCGTCGTGAAGATGAGCGGGCTCGCTGCTTCGGTAACCCGTTCCGAGTTGCGCAGCATTTTTGTCGGAGGCGGCGCAACTTTCCTGCGCGTCGAATTGACGCTGCTGATCGCTGCGCTGTGGACCGTTCCTGCGGGCGTAGCAATCGGCTTGAATGCCAAGCTTTCGGGCGCGATCCAGCCGATCGTCCAAGTTGTGGCTTCGGTACCTGCAACAGCTCTGTTTCCGATCATCGTTCTTCTTTTGACCCGAGTTGGCAGCGGGCTGGCGATTGGATCGATTGTGCTCATGCTTCTGGGAACACAGTGGTACATCCTGTTCAACGTCATCGCCGGCGCCACCGCTCTGCCGACGGATTTGAGGGAAGTCTGCGGCGTCTTTCGGTTTGGGCGATGGGAACGATGGCGGGAGCTAATTCTCCCTGGAATCTTTCCTTACTTGATTACAGGTTTTGTGACGGCTTCCGGGGGAGCCTGGAACGCCAGTATCCTCGCGGAATATTTCCACCTGAACGGCCAGACCTTCTCCACTACCGGCTTGGGTGCCATAGTCAGCGCCGCGGCCGATACAGGAAATTATCCTGTCCTTCTTGTCGCGACGATGCTCATGGCGGCCATTGTTCTAGCGATCAACCGGCTGGTGTGGCGTCGGCTGTATACCTTGGCATCCACTAGATTCAGACTTGAAAGTTAGAGCTTGGCGGCGACCCCATCTTGATGTCTGCGGCTTGCGCCGTATCGAATGCGGATTAGCGGAAGACCGGGAGTTCATGAGAGAGGCGGCTACGCACCATCGCGTCGGCCACGCGTGCCAGGTGTTCCGCGAAGCTGCCTTCGTAGGTGAACTCCGCCGCGCTGTCGGCGCCCTCTATGCGAAGATTCCAGTCAATGCCAGCAGGCCGCACGGACAGTGAGCGAATTTGCTCCAACGGAATCTCGAGTAAGACCTGAAGGGCAGAATCCAGCACCCACAACCGATCGGGAGCAAGGAAGAGCCGGGCGCGGTGGCGGCTGCCGGCCGAATCAATGTAGCTGCCGCCGTCCACCACGATCAAAGCTCCCAATTCCCTCGCGCGTGCGTCGACAGACAAATGAGCGCCCGTGGCGTTCATAACCAGCGCAAACAGCAACATCAGAGCACCGGCCGCGAGCAGCGCGTACGAATGCCCGCTAAATGCGCCAAGAGCCAGCATTCCGGCGCCTGCAAATGCAACGAGGACGCGAATGAAATTCCACAATTTCTTCTGGCGCCGCAATCGGTTCACCTTTGGAATCATGAGAATCAGGCCGAAGATCACCCAAAGCGCACCGCGGCGTAATCGAGCCGCACCCACGCGCAACAGCGAAATGGTGTCGTCCTTCGAAATGGCGCGATCCCTCATCGACTGATAGGCCCATCTTTGATTGGGCTTCGCCGCATGTCAAATCGCTGCAGGCAAATTGGGCACAATTCCGTTCCGTTTCGCAAATTGGCCAACGATTCAGGGAAAAAGCGCCATGCGCCTGAGCTACAATATCTCTGCATCAAATAAAAAGATCATGGCGGAAACAGCGACCTCATCGGAGTTGCGTAACGCAGGCAATACCAGCACCGAAAAACCTCGTGTAGGGCTGCGGACGACCCTCCGCGCATTGCGCCATCGGAATTTTCAGCTCTTTTTTGGCGGCCAGCTCATTTCTCTCATTGGCACCTGGATGCAGAATATTGCCCAGGACTGGCTCGTCTATCGGCTGACTGGATCGTCGCTGTTGCTGGGCACGGTCGCGTTCGCGAGCCAGATTCCCATTTTTCTGCTGGCGCCTGTGGCTGGCATCGTAGCCGACCGGTGGAACCGCCACCGGATCGTCATCGCCACGCAATCGGCTTCCATGGTACTGGCGCTGACGCTAGCCACGCTGACGCTGAGTGGAAGGATTCGTATCTGGGAGATCATGGTTATAGCGTCGTTGCTGGGCGTGGTCAACGCGTTCGATATTCCCGCTCGTCAGGCCTTCCTGATCGACATGGTCGGTCGCGACGATCTGTTGAATGCCATCGCCCTGAACTCCTCGATGTTCAACAGTGCGCGCATCATCGGACCGGCCGTCGCCGGCATCTTGGTGGCCTCGGTCGGCGAAGGCTGGTGTTTTTTCGCTAATGGCATCAGTTATATCGCGGTGATTACGGGGCTATTGTTGATGCGGCTCACCAAGCGGGGGGAACTGCAGATGCACGGTTCGGCGCTGGAGAACATGGTCGAAGGCTTTCGCTTCGCGCGTCACACGGCTCCCGTGCGGGCTTTGCTGCTCCTGATCGGCTTTGTCAGCCTCGCCGCGATGCCCTATACGGTGCTCATGCCAATTTTCGCGGGTAGCATTCTGCATGGCGGCGCGGGTCAGTACAGCATGCTGATGGGGGCGACGGGCATTGGTGCCCTGCTTGGGGCTCTAACGCTCGCTTCCAAGCCCGGCGTCCGCGGGCTCGGGAAGTGGGTCTGGATGGCGGCAACCGGATTCGGCACGAGCCTCATCCTGTTTGCATTCTCGCGGCACCTATGGCTCTCGCTGGCATTCCTCGTTCCCACCGGATTCGGCATGATGGTTCAGATGGGGGCAACCAACACGCTTTTGCAAGTCATGGTTCCAGATCGCCTCCGCGGGCGCGTAATGTCGCTTTACTCTATGATGTTTATCGGCATGGGCCCCATTGGCGCCCTGATAGGCGGCGCGGTTGCAGCGAGAATCGGTGCTCCCTGGACCGTGGCCATTGGCGGAGTGACCTGTTTGACCGGCGGCGCCATCTTTGCGCGGCGCTTGCCGGCTATGCGGGGTGTGGCCCAGCAGTTGATCCTAGCCCAGGGAGTGGGCGCGGGCGAACCTCCGGCGTCTTTGCCGGTGTCGCGCTCCTGATACGAGAAGCAACAGCCTCGCGGTTGTAGGTCCGATATACCCAATATCCCAAGATAGAACTCCAAAAGAAGGGTAATCCCACACCAGGAGCACAGACACATGCAGATCGGAATGATCGGCCTCGGGCGCATGGGCGGCAATATGAGCCTGCGCCTGCTGCGGGCCAAGCATCAGTGCGTGGTATTTGACCGTCATCCGGAGAATGTTAAGAAAGTGTCCGATGAGGGGGGCAAAGGAACGGCCTCACTCGAAGAGCTTATTCAGAAAATGACGCCACCACGGGCCGTATGGATGATGGTGCCCGCGGCCGGCGTTGATGCCACCATCGAAAAACTCGTTCCCCAAATGCAACGAGGCGACATCCTGATCGATGGTGGAAATTCCTATTACATTGACGATATCCGGCGTTCCAAGCAGCTCCAGCAGCGCGGAATCCATTATGTGGATGTGGGCACAAGCGGCGGTGTTTGGGGCTTGGAGCGCGGGTACTGTCAGATGATCGGAGGGCCTCGGGAAATCGTGGAGCATCTCGACCCCATCTTCAAAGCGCTCGCTCCCGGGCGGGGCGATGCGCCGCGAACTGCCGGGCGCGAAAAAGTTGGGGGTACGGCAGAAGAGGGATATCTGCATTGTGGTCCGTCTGGAGCCGGGCATTTCGTGAAAATGGTGCATAACGGCATCGAGTATGGGCTTATGGCGGCTTATGCGGAGGGACTGAACATTCTGAAGCACGCCAACGTGGGCAAATCCACCGGCCGCAGTGATGCGGAGACGGCGCCGCTGCGTGATCCCGAACACTACCAATACGACTTCAACCTTTCGGATGTGACCGAGGTATGGCGGCGCGGCAGCGTGGTTGCCTCCTGGCTTTTGGATTTGACCGCCAGCGCCCTGCTAAAAAGCCCGGACCTTGCGGGCTTCTCCGGCCGCGTCTCGGATTCCGGCGAAGGGCGATGGACGATCCTGGCTGCAGTCGAAGAAGGCGCTCCGGCGCCGGTTTTGAGCGCGGCTCTCTACGAGCGATTCACCTCGCGAGGCGAAAGCGATTTCGCCAATAAGCTGCTCTCGGCCATGCGCTTTGAATTCGGCGGCCATCTGGAGAAAAAAGCCTGAGAAGAAGACCTGGAGAAAGCGCCTTAATTGCGCTATTTCCGAGCAAACTGACCTTTGTCTTGCATCAAACGGGACGGCTCTCATCCAGAGGCTAGGAGATTCCGAAATGAGTGCGACTCTGACGGCTGGCGTTTCCGAGCAGCACCGTTCACCTAAAGGGCCTGCACTCTCTGACGCGCTCGTCTTCTTTGGTGCGACCGGCGATCTCGCTTATAAGCAAGTTTTTCCCTCGCTCCAACAGATGATCCGGCACGGCAATCTCAATGTGCCCGTGATCGGAGTGGCGAAAGCCGGATGGTCGCTCGAACAGCTTCGAGCACGAGCACGCGACAGCCTGGAGAAGCACGGAGGCATCGACCAGGCCGCTTTTCCCAAATTGATGGAGCTGCTGAATTATATCGACGGTGACTACCGCGATCCGGCCACGTTCAATAAGCTTCGCGAACTGCTGGGCAAGGCGCAGCTTCCAACGCACTATCTGGCCATTCCTCCGAGCATGTTTTCCGCTGTTGTGGAAGGCCTGGGCACCTCGGGCTGCGCGAAGAATGCTCGTGTGATCCTGGAGAAGCCCTTTGGCCGCGATCTCGCATCGGCTCAGGAACTCGATGCCACACTGCACTCCGTCTTTCCCGAATCTTCCATTTTTCGCATCGACCATTATCTCGGTAAGGAAGAAGTTGAAAACCTGCT
>DASYNU010000190.1:0-58147 GCA_036008345.1 Bryobacteraceae bacterium | reverse complement strand
GTTGCCTTGCAACTTTCCGAAGGCGCGCGAGTGTTTCCGAGCCAGGCGCCGAGAAGCATTCACCTTCAAGTGGAAGCGAATGTTCCCGACGCGTCGGGCCACGTGCAAATCAAAGTCCCAGCCGAATGGAGCGTGGAGCCGCGCGAGCAGGATTTCAAGCTAACTGGCGCCGGCCAGGAAACACCCGTTTCCTTCCGCATTACGCCGCCGGCGCACGACTCCAAAGGAGCTCTCGAAGCCAGTGCCCTGGTAGCCAGTGCCATGGTTGGCGACAGCAAGATTGCCGTAGGGATGCAGGTTATCAATTATCCGCACATCCCTCCCCAGGTGTTGTTCCCGGCGGCGAAAACCGATCTGGTGCGGACTGATGTGCGATTGTTGGCAAAAGTCATAGGTTATGTGATGGGGGCGGGCGACGAAGTGCCCGACTCGCTTAGGCAACTGGGGGCCGACGTAATCCCGCTAAGCGCGGACGACCTGGCACGCGGCGATCTTTCGCGTTTCGATGCGGTAGTGACCGGTGTTCGCGCCTACAATACGCGGCCTGATCTTCGGTCGAACCAGGAACGGCTGCTCGAATATGTGAAGAACGGCGGCACCATGGTGGTGGAGTACAACGTCCTGGAAGGTGGTTTCGCGGGAGGCGATGCTTCGAGCGTCGCGAGCCTAGGCCCTTATCCCATCAAGATCGGCCGCGATCGCGTGACCGTGGAAGAAGCGCCCGTGGAACCGTTGGTGGACAATCCCGTGCTGCACAAGCCCAACGAAATCACTTCGAAGGATTTTGAAGGTTGGGTGCAGGAGCGCGGCCTTTATTTTGCATCCGAATGGGATCCGCATTACCAGGCTCTGTTCGAAACACACGATCCCGGCGAGAAGCCTCTGCGCGGCGGCACTTTGTACGCGCGCTATGGAAAAGGTGTTTATATCTTCACGGCGTTCTCTTGGTTCCGCGAATTGCCGGCAGGTGTCCCGGGCGCGTATCGAATCTTCGCGAATTTCCTGAGCGCGGGGAAAACCGAATAGTCACCGGAAAATCAAAAGGCACCGGTCGCTTACGCTCGCGGTTCGGTAATGCGCTACCGAGCCGCGACCGTAAGGGAGACGGTGTTTTTATTCATACCGCAGCGCCGTTGTGGGATCCACTTGCGCAGCCCGCCGCGCCGGCGCATAACTGGCCGCTAGCGCTACCACGATCAGTATCAACGCTACACTTGCGTAGGTGACAGCATCGAGCGGCGTCACTCCGAACAGCCATTGAGCCAGCAACCGCGTCAGCGCAAACGAAACCGGCAGCCCGATGCACAATCCGATCAGGAGAAGCTGAATGCTTTGGCCGAGGACGATCCGAAGCACGTCGCGCATGTGCGCGCCGAGAGCCATGCGTATCCCGATTTCCTGCGTCCTCTGACCCACCGTGGACGACATGACACCCCCGATTCCCACCGACGCCAGAATCAGTGCCGTGAGCGCCAGCACGGCCATCAGAATAGACGGAACACGACGCCACACCAGCGTGGGAGACGCCGCTATCACGGCTTCCATGGTCATTACGGCATCCACCGGCGTGTCCGCGTCGAGTGAGTGAATCACGCGGCGCGTTCCCGCGATCAAGCCTGTGGGATACAGCGCCGCGTGCACCACCAGGCTCATTTCCAGCTGCGGATCCTGTGCGAAAGGAACATACACATCCGGTCCCGGCGGCAGATCCAATCCAACGTTGCGTACGTCGGCAGCCACTCCGACGATCTCGCGCGGATCGGTGGATTCACGCCACACGATAATCTTCTTGCCGATGGGATTTTCGCCCGGGAAGAACGTGTTTCTAAGCGTCTCATTGATGACGGCAACTTTGGGGCTCCGCTCGTTGTCCGATTCGGCAAAAGATCGGCCTGCCAACATCGGCACTCCCATAGCCACGAAATAATCTTTCCCGATGGCGAGACATTCCGTGGTGGGAGCTTTCCAGGCCGGCATGTTGCGATCCACGATGGCGAACGAAGTGGGATAGCTGCGTCCACTCAAAGGGAGTACCGTGACAGTGCTGACGTCCAACACCCCTGGGAATGATTTCAACTTACGCTGCAGTTCGTTGTGGAACGCGATTACCTGGCGCGGTTCTTTGTGCGTAATTGGAGAAACGGCCAGGTGCATGGTCAGTAGATTTCGCGGATTGAAACCGGGCCGCACCTCCAATACGTGCATGAGACTGCGGAGGGCCAATCCGGAGCCCACCAGAAGGATGACGGAGAGGGCCACTTCGGCAGCCACCAGCGCGGCGCGCAGACGGCCGCCGGCGCGGCCAATGCTCGATCCGCGACTCCCGGATTGCAGAGCAGTTTGGGGATCGCGGCGCGCCGCGTAGAGCGCCGGCGCCAAGCTGCACACAATCATCGCCAGCATGCAAATCAGGATGGTGAAACCCAGGACATTCGAGTCGATCGGAATCGACTCCAAGTAGGGAAACCGGTTCATGATCTCCTCGGGCAAGGCAGCCGTGAGAGACATTAATCCAGCATGTGCGGCTCCAAGACCCAATCCGGCGGCGGCTATGCAGAGCAGCAGAGTCTCCGTCAGAAGCTGGCCAATCAGTCTCCACCGGCCGGCGCCCAAGGCCGCTCGAATGGCGAGTTCGCGTTGACGGGGAACGGAACGGGCCAGCAGCAGGTTCGAGACATTGGCGCACGCGATCGCGAGCACCAGGCCCACTGCTGCCAGCAACAACAGCAGCGCCGGCCGCGAGGATGCGGCTAGTTGGTCATGCAAGCGAACTAGACGGATGCCCCATCCGGTGTTGGTCTGCGGATGATCTTTCGCGATTCGCCGGGCGAGAACGTCCATTTCCGATTGCGCCTGTTCCAGCGTGTACGCAGGATTCAAGCGGCCAACCACTCTCAGCCAATGGGCATAACGATCGTCTCTATGATCCGGTGGCAATACAAATGGCACGTACAGTTGTTCGTAGCCGACATAGGACGAAGGCGGGAGAACGCCGATGATGGTGTGTCGATCCGCATCCAGCGTAACGCTCTCGCCGACTATGGCCGGGTCGCCGCCAAATCGACGCTTCCAGAAGCCGTTGGCGAGGATAACAACTGGAGACGCGCCAGGAAGATCCTCAGCCTTGCGAAAACCACGGCCCAACATGGGCCGCACGCCCAGCAGATCGAAGTAATTCGCCGAGACATAGACGGCACGCGTTCCGGTTCGCCCTGGCTGGTCATGTTCATCTCGGTATCGGCGATGGCCGCGAGTGTCCGGAGTGCCTGGGCTTGGACGCGCCAATCCGCGAAATTGCCGGGCGCGGCCGGAATGGCGTTCGCATTATTTTTCACGCGCGTCTCCCAGACCAGCACTACGCGATCCGGATCGGCGAATGGCAATGGCCGCAGCAGCGCCGCATTCACCACGCTGAAAATGGCGGTGCAGGTGCCAATTCCCAGCGCCAGCGTAGTTACAGCAGTTACCGTAGATCCGGGATTCTTGGCCAGTAGCCGAAGACCGTGGCGGACATCCGCTGCGAACGTTTCAATCAGATTCACGCGGCGCTGGTCGCGGCACTCTTCCTTTATCTGATCCACGGGGCCGAACGATCGCCGGGCAGCGTAGCGGGCTTCTTCGGCGCGCATGCCCTGGGCGATATTTTCGCGCGTCTGCATATCGATATGAAATTGGAGTTCGGAATCCAACTCCGAATCCACGGCGTCCTTACGAAACAGCGACCGGATGCGAAGAATGAGTTTCTGATGCCAGCGCACTTGTGCCTCTTCAAGAATTCGTTTCGATCACCCGGGCTATCGCGGCTGCGTACCGCTCCCAGCCCGAGACTTCGGCTTGGAGTTGCTTGCGACCTGCCGCGGTGAGCTCGTAATACTTGGCCTTCCGGTTCGCTTCCGACGCGCCCCACTTCGACCGTATCCACGCTTGTTGTTCCAGCCGGTGCAGCGCGGGATACAGCGAGCCTTGATTCACGCGCAGCACGTCCTTCGAAATTTGCTGGATGCGCTGCGAGATCCCCCAACCGTGCATGGGTTCGAGCGCCAGCACTTTCAGGATCAACAGGTCGAGCGTGCCTTGCAGCAGATCCGTTTTCGAGTGGCTCACGGTTTCCTTGTAGAATCTCTACAAGTAGCCTAAAGCCTCTCTTGTCGAATGTCAAGAGGTAGAAGTACGGGGTACCATAGAGATCGGATGGAACATCCCGAGCCATACACCGACACCGATCCACGTGCGATGGAAGTATGGTTGGATCTGCTGCGACGTATGCCGCCCGGCAAAAAGATTGAGTCCGTGTTCTCGCTCAATCGCATGGCCATCCAATTCTCGGAGGCGGGCGTGCGAATGGCTTATCCCAACGCCGGCGAACGCGAGGTCTTTCTCCGCGCCGCTTCCCGGCGTCTCAGCCGTGACCTTATGATAAGGGTTTACGGATGGGACCCCGGCACCGATGAAGACTCAAGCGGACGGATTTAAGCGCATCCTCGAAGTCTTGGACTTGCTTGAAATCCCTTACCAGGTGGTTGGATCGTTGGCTAGTTCCCTGCACGGAATCCCACGCGCCACCATGAATTTCGATTTTGTGGCGGACCTTCACGCAGATCAGATCGAAGAATTTGTAGCGAAATTGAAAGCCGACTTCTATGCCGATGCGGAGATGACCAAAGAAGCTCTGGCGCGTGGCCGCTCGTTCAATCTCATCCACTTGGCCAGTTCCTTCAAATTCGATATCTTCCCCCCTCCAAAAAGACGAGTTCAGCCAAACTCAGTTCGCACGCCGCCAGTTCGCCGAGACAACGTCGCTGGGCGATCCGATCGAATGCGCCGTTGCCACGGCTGAGGACACCATTCTGAACAAGCTCCGCTGGTATCGCACCGGTGGCGAGACGTCCGAGCGTCAATGGAACGACCTGCGGGGGATTCTGCGAGTCAGCGGAGCGCGTCTCGATCTCGCCTACCTGAACACCTGGGCGCCGCGCCTGGGGGATCGCAGATTTGTTGGAGCGGCTTCTGCACGAACGCCCCTGATTCACGTCCTGGTGGGGCAGGGCCACGCCCTGCCAAGTGTACTGTGAGCCGGTGGCCGCGAGCTGCGGACGAGCCCGATGGTTTGCGGCGTGCCGGAAAGTCCCGGCAGGGCATGGCCCTGCCCCACCGCCCAATCGCAAATGACCGGCTTGCGGCAAACCTCCCGTTCGGCATAGACTCAGCTACTGATGGCGCGCACCGCTGCAGTGTGTCTCGAAAAGCAAGGAAGCATCGCTGCACTGACATTAAACAGGCCTGAGGTGCTAAATGCCGAAAACTGGCCAATGGCGCATGATTTGCATACCGCGCTGGACGAGCTGGAGAAAGCCGATGACATCAGCGCCGTAATTTTGTCGGGCGCTGGACGTTCCTTCTCATCCGGCGTGGACCTGAACGCGCTGTCTCGCGGAGAATTGAAGATCGATTGGTTCCGCAGTTTCGACCAGGCCATGCGCCGCATCGAGCAGTTGGATGCGCTGACGGTGGCCAAGATTCGTGGTCACGCCATCGGCGGCGGACTTCAACTAACGCTGGCCTGCGATCTTCGCGTGGCAACTCCCGATGCACGCTTTGGACTTCCGGCAGTGCTGGAAGCGCTGATCCCAGGCATGGGTACTTATCGGTTGCCGCGCTTCATCGGCCTGGGCCGAGCGCGCCGCATGGCTCTCACCGGCGAATTGATTTCCGCGGAAGAAGCGCTGCGCATCGGATTGGTAGATTGGGTGGTGAGGGAAGAAGAGCTCACGGAAACAATCGACTCATTGATCGCGACTATGTTAAAGGGCGGCGCCACGGCCCGCAGGTTCACCAAGAAACTGCTCACGTCGTCGTTTGAATCGGAGTACGATGAAGCTTTTTCGAAGTATCTTGAGTACCAGGAGCTATCCTTGCGATCGAGCGACCACACCCAGGCCATGGAAGAATACTGCCGCCGTAAAAAGCCCCAATGAGCGAGCGCCCGATAATAGTTCCACTGGGCGGATTCCTTGGCTCTGGAAAAACCACGCTGATTCTGGCCGCCTCCCGGGTCTTAAAAGAGCGCGGCCTGCGGGCGGCGGCCATATTGAACGATCAGGGGCACAGTCTGGTTGACACCGAATTCGTCGGGGCGAACGGAATCGCAGCCGATCAGGTTACCGGTGGATGTTTCTGTTGCCGTTTCTCGGAACTGGTCGACGCCGCGGAGCGTCTTCGAGCTCATTCTCCAGACGTCATCTTCGCCGAAGCGGTGGGTAGCTGCACCGATATTTCATCCACCACCTTGCAACCGCTGAAGCTATATTACAGCCGGCAATTTCGCCTCGCGCCCTACACGGTTTTAGTTGACCCGCAGCGCGTGGGTGAGCTTGACGTGGACGACGCCAGTGCGGATATGTCTTTCTTATTTCGAACGCAGGTCGACGAAGCCGATTTGCTCTGCTTCAACAAAGTGGACCGGCACAGCGAATTTCCGAATATCGTGGGCGCTCCGGTGCGATACATCAGCGCGCTCACCGGGCAGGGAGTAGCCGAGTGGCTGGATGAAGTGCTGGCCGGCGAAGTTCCCGCGGGCGGCAGAATCCTGGATATCGACTACGAGCGCTACGCCCGCGCCGAGGCGGCGTTGGCTTGGCTCAACTGTAGCGTCACGGTGAAGCTGGATGCGCCGCTTTCTCCAGCACAGTTGATCGGCCCGCTGCTTGACGAAATGCAGCGCGCCTTGACCGGCAAAGGTTTGCGCATCGTCCACCTGAAGCTTTCCGACGATTCGCCCTCCGGCTATTTGAAAGCTTCTATGATCAATAATGCCGAGGAGCCTCTGGTGCATGGGATGCTGGACGCGTCACCGGCCGAGTTCCACGAACTGTTGTTGAACGTGCGCGCGGAAGGCGATCCAGCAACACTGCGACGAATCGTGGAAGAAGAACTAGCGAAACTCCCCGGAGAAATCGAGCTCGGAAACATGCAGTGCTTCAGCCCCGCGCCTCCCAAGCCGGAGCATCGAATGGCGTCGGTAGCCGCGGAAAGAATCCAACTATGAGTGACAATTCCGGCACTGGCCGGCGCGGTTTCATCAAAGGCATCGTTGCGGGAGCTGCTTTACCGGGTGTTCCGCCGCTCGCGGCCGCCCAAGCCCAACGCGCCGCCGCGGCCGAGTCTGGCGAACGCATCCGTTATCCGCGAACGTATTCCGGGCGCCAACTTGCGATGATTGCGTTTCCGCTCGGCGGCATCGGCACCGGCAGCATCAGCCTGGGTGGACGCGGTCAACTACGCGATTGGGAAATCTTCAATCGCCCGGATAAAGGCCGCTCACCCAAGTACGCGTTCCCTTCCATCTGGGCCAAGCGCGGCAACTCGAAGCCAGTCGCGCGAGTGCTGGAAGCGCGCCTGATGCCGCCCTATGCCGGCTCATCCGGGCTTGGTTCGGACAACGCACCTGGGCTGAGCCGTCTGGCGGGCGCAACGTTCACCGGCGAGTTTCCACTTGCTCACATCGCGTTCCAGGATGCCACTTTTCCCGTGCAGGTGACACTCGAAGCCTTCAGCCCGTTCATCCCGCTCGATCCTGATGCTTCCGGTCTTCCAGTTGCAGTTATGCGTTATCGCGTTCACAATCCCGGACCTGGCGCGGCGCAAGTTTCGATCGCTTTCTCGATCGATAGCCCAGTGGGTGGTGACGGCCGCATCAACGAATTTCGAATCGCCGGAGCCGGGGCAAGCCTTCAGGGTCTGTACATGAGCAATCCGAAGCTGAAGGAGGCTGACCCGCTCAGAGGATCGTTGGCACTTTGCGTGCTGGATCCAGGCGACGGCGGAGTAAGTTATCTGCGCGGCTGGCCGGAGGCGAAATGGTGGGCCAGTCCGATGCTGTTCTGGGACGATTTCACCACGGATGGCCAGCTTGGTCCGGAAGCCGAGAAGCAAACTTCCACCGGTGCGCTATGCCTCGAACGCGAGATCGCTGGCGGCGCCGAGGCCAGCTACACTTTTCTGCTGGCCTGGCATTTTCCGAACCGCACGCCCGCGTGGTCCGGCTGGACCGCGCCAAAAGGCCACGAGCATGACATCATCGGCAATTACTATTGCACGCGCTTTGACGATGCGTGGGGGGCTGCTCAGTATGCCGCGCGGGAGCTTCCGGAAACCGAACGGCGGACTCGCCAGTTCGTAGACGCCATGCGTCGCAGCACATTGCCGGCCGCCTTGCGGGACGCGGCCATGTCCAACTTATCCACGCTGGTCACGCAGACGTGCTTCCGCACCGCGGATGGCGAGTTCCATGGATTCGAAGGCTGCGACGATCAGCGCGGATGCTGCTTCGGGAACTGCACGCACGTTTGGAATTACGAAACCTCCACGCAGTTCGTTTTCCCCAGCCTGGCACGATCGCTACGCAAAGCCGCATTCGGATTTTCGCAAGACGATCAGGGCGGCATGCGATTCCGCCAGATGCTGCCGGACGGTCTCGATCGGTTCGGCTATGCCGCGGCCGATGGACAGATGGGCCAGATTATCAAGGCGTATCTGGATTGGAAGCTGTGCGGCGACACAGAATGGCTACGCGGCTTGTGGCCGAGGATCCAGCGCGGCATATCCTTCGCATGGATTCCCGGTGGCTGGGATCCTCGCCGCAACGGCGTGCTGGAAGGCGTCCAGCACAATACTTATGACGTCGAATTCTACGGTCCCAATCCGCTCGGCACGGTTTACTATCTGGGAGCATTGCGCGCCGCCGAAGAGATGGCGCTGGCGTTGGGCGATACCGCGGCTGCGGCAAATTATCACGCGCTGTTCGCCAAAGGCAGCGCCTGGACGGATCAGAATCTTTTCAACGGCGATTACTACATTCAAAAAGTACGCGGAATTCCGAAGAGCCAGATCGCGCCTGCCACTGTCGGCGATATGGGAGCGGATAATCCGGAGCAACCCGAGTTTCAGTTGGGAGACGGCTGCCTGGCCGACCAATTGATCGGGCAGTACCTGGCGGATGTCGCGGGGCTGGGGCCGCTGCTGGATGCGGCCCACATTCGGAAGACGCTCGAATCCATCCGCAAGTACAACTATCGCGCGCAACTCTACGAGCACGATTCGGTGCAGCGTGTTTATGTGTTGAACGACGAAGCGGCGCTGCTGGTTTGCGATTACACCAAGGGCGGACGGCCCAAGATCCCCTTTCCTTATTTCCAGGAGGCCTGGACGGGAATTGAATATCTGGTGGCGGCGCAATTCATGCATGCCGGTATGCTGAAGGAGGGTCTCGAAACGATCGAGAACGTGCGCCGGCGCTACGACGGCGAGCGCCGTAATCCTTGGGATGAGCCGGAGTGCGGCCATCATTACGCGCGAGCGATGTCGGCGTGGTCGAGCGTGATTGCATTCAGCGGCTTCGATTATCACGGTGCTCGGAAGGAGATAAGTCTGTTGCCTAAGGCCCTGCCGCCTGAATTCACATCGTTCTTTTCCACTGGTTTTGGCTGGGGGTTGTTTTCCTTTGCAAAGGGTCGAGTGGAACTAGCCGTGACTGAAGGCACGCTGCCGCTGAAATCAATTCGCCTGGCGCAAACCGCCGGACGAAAAACGTCAATCGCGCTGGAAGGCCAACCGTGCGCGCATCACCGCGATGGCGACGCGCTGGTACTGGAAGAGGAAATCGTTGTAGAGGCTGGGGGGAAGTTGGTGATTAGAACAGAACCCGCACACTAAGCTGAATCTGCCGCGCCGTCTCATTCAACGGGCTTACCGCCGGGAACCCTGACGGCGTCCCCTGCCGCCCGAACGTCGCGATCCCGAAATTCGTGGTCAACGGATTAGTGACACTCGGGTCAGTGAACTCTGAATTCGGATTACCCAGGTTGGCGTGATTCAGGAAGTTATACGCATCCGCGCGAAACGTGAGCCGTCCGCCTTCGCCCAGCCAGCGTAGGCCAAATGAACGGGCCAGCGACAGATCCAGGCTGTAAAATCCCGGCCCGATGAACGCATTCCGTCCGGAATTGCCCAGCACGCTCGGAGCGGCTTCGGAAAAAGCCGAATAATTCAGCAAGCGCTCTCCGCCCGGTACCGGTACTGGATTCGCTAGCACAGCCTGGCTCGGATTCACGATATTGGCGCGGTTGTCCAGAAGCTGACCTTGTCCGGCGACCGCATTGGATGTACCGAACACGCTGTAGGGCAATCCCGAACGAAACGCCGCTAATTCGGAAACTACCCAGCCGCGAAACACAGTGGCTGCCTTTGAGTTCTGAAACGGCGACGGCAGATTCCAGTAGGAAAATATAACCAAGTTCTGGCGTTGATCGAAATCGGAATTGCCGCGATCCACGTTCGGATTGAATTGCTGAGTGAAAGCGGCGTGGCCGGTGGTGCCCGATCCGCCCTGGATGCTGGCAAAATCCAGATTGAAAAAATCGCCCAACAACGGATCGCTCTGATTGTCGATGGTGTGGCTCCAGGTATAGGAACCTTGCACTACCCCTCGGCTGGTTCGGTACCGGACCACAGCAGTTAGCGCGTTGTAATCCGAGAATCCCTGATTACCGCGATAGGAGATTTCCGGCAGATCCGGATTGATACTGGTCGGGTTCCCGATGCCGCGATTGACCGAAAAGTCGCGATTGATAATGTCGGTGGTGATTAGCCGGCGTCCGTAAGTGCCTAAGCCATTTACTTCGACTGTAAAATTATCCGTGATCCGATGTTGTACGCCGGCGAAGTAACTGTGGGCATATCCATTGCGCAAGCCAGGATTGACTAATGTCAGATTTGGAAAATCGTTACTGACTGCTTGGGGGGAAAGTGAAGCCAAAACCGTGGGGATTGGTGTCAGAAAGTTGAACACGCTGGACGGCAGCTTGAAGGACTCCGGCACGGTAAGGTTGTTGTTTCGCAAGTTTTCCCACAGGTTGTCAAAGGGCCGGTCGTAGAAGATCCCGTAGCCACCGCGGAGCAGCGTGCGGCCGGTTCCAAACAGGTCGTAAGCCGCACCGGCGCGAACCGCAACGTCAGTTTTGTCGGAACCGAAAAGCTGTTCATTCCCTCCGTTTGCCGGCGTTACTAGCGTGGCCGTCGCTAACTGCTGCGGTAAGTTGCTCCCCGAGCCGAGTTGCACCAGCGCATCTTTAACGGCCCCGATATTTTGCGGGCCGCCGTAAAACTCGTAGCGCAGGCCGTAATTCACAGTAAGTCGCGAAGTGACTTTGTAAGTGTCCTGACCGAACAGGAAATATTGGCGATATTGGTAATTCCGGTTGAAGTCGGGTTGTTGAAAGTTGGGTAGCGCCGCTCTATCGATGGATGTGCGAAAGCCGTTGGGGTCCTCAAATGCGAACGCGAGAACCTGCTCGAAAGAATACTCGCCATCCTGGCCGGCGGTAAGGTAGCCATTCGACGACCGGAGCAACAGGCCCGCGCCCGAGGTCACCAGATGACGGCCGTGTGTCCAAGTCAGGTTATCCAGCATCTCCCAGCTATTGTTGACGTTCTTGTACGCGTAGAAGGCGGGGCTCCCCGGGAGCGCGGTGCCATCGAGCGAGATCAGCGTCGGGATTTCGGGATGCGGCCGGTTCCAATGCAGATCGTCACTGCTGTAACCGAGGCGCGCTTCATTGATGAGATCGGGTTTGAACGAATGGATATAACTCCCTCCCAGAGCCCAGGTGTTTTCGTTCAGCACTGAGATGAAGGCCGGGTAGGGGGACCAAATGAAATCGGGTTCCTCAAAGCGATTGATCATGAGGCGTCCCAAGACTCGATCCTTGCCTCCGGGACGCGTATAGTCCAGCCGCTCGATGGCTAGCGTCCGATTCACCGCAACCGGAGGCGCAAGCGTCAATGTACCGGTTGGAAAGTTTCCGTTCGTAACAACAGGCGCTGGAAACTCGGTCAACAATTGCCGCGACGGAGAGTTCGGCAGGGTGTATGTGGAAGCGAAATTCGCCGTTGGAAATTGAAAAGTGAAGGGAGCCTGCTGGCTGCGGCTTCGAAAGTATTCATAGGCGCTCGAGAAGAACAGCCGGTCTTTGAGCACAGGCCCACCCACTTGATACCCCGGTTGGATCTCTTTGTCGGGCGGGCGCGCCGCACCGATTAGATTCTGCTGAAAATCGTTCGCGTTCAGCACATCGTTCTTCACGTAGAAATAAGCCACTCCATGAAACTGATCGCCACCGGATTTGGTGATGGCGTTCGCCACAAAACCGGATGTTCTGCCGTATTCAGCCGAAAAATTGTTGGTTGAGACGCGGTACTCCTGGATGGCTTCCGGCGCAAGAATTACCAGCGGCCCGGTGATGAGGTAGTTATTATTTTCTAGACCGTCCAGCAGGAAATTCGAAGCGGAGGGCCTCTGGCCGTTGATTGCGAGTCCCAATCCGCGGCCTGTAGCGGCGTCCGAAGTAACGCCCGGCTGCGTTACCAGCATAGTGTAAACGTCCCGGCCTTCGAGTGGGATATTGGTGATCTCGCCGGAATCGATCACTTCCGAAATCGTGGATTCCAGCGTCTCGCGGCGGCCTTTTTGCGCTTCAAAAGATCCGGATTTGCTGGGGTCCACGTCAGGACCGAAAAACGTAACGATAGTCTTCGATCCGGGCAGAAACACGCTGTTATATTGACCGCTCTCCCATACGTCATTCAATGGGCGCAGCCGGAAATCCAACTCGATCCTGGCTGCCACGGTCAGCTCCAGCTCCTGCACTTCCTGCGATTGATAAGCCGGATCCGTTACGCGCAACCTGTAGAAACCGGGCGAGAGTAGAGGCAGGTAGTAGTAGCCGGAAGCGTCGCTCTGGGCGGCTCCGGCCAAATTGCTGATGGAACTGTTATAGGTAACGCTGGCGCCCGCGATGGGTTGACCGGTCACGGAGCTCACCAGACGGCCTGAAATCAGGCCTTGCGTGGTTTGGGAAAATGCCGGCACCACACATAGCAGAACGGCGCAAACGCTCACGCGCGCAGCGTCCCGAAAGGCTGCCAATTTATGCCAAAACCATCGAAACGTCACAGTCCGAGTCCCGCCGTAGTAAGATGCAGGTTAACATGACTAGGAAGTGGAGGCACTGGGCCCTCTGCGTCGTACTTGCCATCGGGAGCGTGCTGGCGGCCTGGTCGCTCGACGAAGTTAGCTTCTTTCAGACCCTCAATCTCAAAGCTTATGATGCGCATTTCGTAGTGCGCAATTATCTGTTTGGACCGCCTCCAATCCCCAACATCGTTCTGCTCACGGCCGACCAGAAAGCCATGGACAATTTTCCGGAATTACAGGATTTCTGGAACGATCACTATGCGGCCGCCATCACGGCCGCTGGGGAAGCCGGCGCCAAGGTAATCGGCTTAGACGTGGCATTCGGCATTCCGATCGACGAGTATGTCGGTGGTGATGCTGACGAACGGCTGGCCGGCGCGGTGAGTTCATCACCGGTTCCGGTGGTAGTGGGATACGTGGAACGGCTGCAATCCAACAAGGCGGCCCAGACCATCCCCATTAATATGGTCGCCGCAGCCCTCGGGTTGGCGGCTTGGGCCAACTTGACTTCTGATCCGGACGGCTTTTCCCGCAGGCAGGAATTGATAGAAGCGCCGTCCCCGAACCCGGATGATCCTCCACCCGCACGCTGTCTCGCAATGCGCATCGTCGAGAAATATCTGGGCGCGGATGCTGAGATTCGGAATGGCAAAATCGCGTTGCAAAGGCGTCCTATACCTACACAGAATCGAGCTGTCACTATCAACTATGCCGGCGGTCCCGGAACGTTCCCCAGAGTATCGCTGTTCGATTTCGAGGCCGCCGCCAAGGCGGGAGACAAAGCCAAGCTACGCGAGTGGGTTCAAGGCAAGATCGTTCTGGTGGGCAGCGATTTTGTACAGGATCGCTACGATACTCCGTTCTTCAACCCACTTAACGTCAAGCATTCGGACACCGCGGGCGTGGAAATACACGCGAACACCGTGTGGACGCTGCTCAGGGGCCGATATCTGGTGAACGTTTCACAATGGTTGCGGCTGTTCTCTTTGATTCTCGCCACCACCATCACCGTTCTGGTATCTACCTCGACTTCAGGCAGCCGGGCCGCACCGCTGATCGTGCTCGAGATCATTGCGATTCTCATTTATACGCATTTGCTGTTCGAATCCGGCCGCATCCTGTCCACTTCCGAACTCTTGTTGGCCACTTCCATCTGCCTGGTTTTCTCCATCGTCTACCGCTTCGCTACCGAAGAGAAGCGGGGTAACCTGTTCCGCCGAGCCGTGGCCCTGTTTGTCGGATCGAAGGCGGCCACGTCCATCGACGAAACGGAAGCCATCGCTTTGTCGGGGAAGCGGCTGGAGGTGACCATTCTTTTCACGGACATTCGAAGTTTCACGGCTTTCACTGAAGACGTATCGAACAAGCAGGGACCGGAAGCCGTGGTCCAGATCCTGAACCAATACCTGGCCATCATGGTGGCGATTATCGTGGCTTATCGCGGCCATCCCAATAAATTCATCGGCGACGGCATTTTGGCGATTTTTTCCGACGATGACGAAGGCTCCCTCCCGGGTGACCACGCGATCCGGGCCGTGCAATGCGCCACTGAGATTGTGACGATGCCCGGGCGGTTTGAAACCGGGGCCGGCATTCATACGGGACCCGCGGTTGTGGGCAACGTGGGTTCAGCCGATAAAATGGAATATACGGTTCTCGGGGACACCGTCAACCTGGCGTCTCGGCTGGAAAGTCTGAATAAGGAGCACCATACGAAATTACTGATGAGCGGCGCCACGCAGAGCAAGCTCGGAAATCAGGTGGAAACCGTTTATTTATCCGATGCGCCGGTGCGAGGGAAAGCGCTGCCAATCAGTCTTTATACGGTGGCGTCGCTGGTGGCGAAGGCTGTGGTGAATGCATAAAGCTCAAAAACGCGTGGCGCACGCACTCTTGCGTGCTGCATCGACACTCAAGTCGATGTCCGCCCAACGCCGAGATGAGTCTCGGCGCAGCACGCAAGAGTGCGTGCGCCACACACCTTTGGTGAGCCGCGGGTCCATTGGAGCTCACTTACGGTCGCGTTTCCTCCTGGCGTTTCTGATTGCGGCCCGATTATTTGCGGCGGACCAGAAGGAAACCGCCGTGGGCCTGGTGCTTACCGGCGCTGGCGGCAAGGTGCTGCGCGCGGACACCGAGACGCCGCTCGCGGCCAAGCCTGGCGATCTGCTTTTCTCTGGCGACGGCCTTCGAACCGAAACCTCGCCGGCGTCCTTCCTCTTTTGTCCCGCCAAAACTATCGATACGCTGGGGCCTGCCGGCGAAGTCCGATTGGATACGAAACAAACTAAGGTGAAGGCCGGCAAGATCACCGAGCAGCCCGCGCGCGCTTGCACGCTGCCTCCCACGCTTCGCATCGGAGCCGCCAGCCAACAACATTACGGCGTCACCATGACCCGCGGCGGCGACAAGCCCGCGATTCCGCCCACCCCGCGCGATCAACTCACCGCCGACGTAGTTGCAGAGTTGGCTCCCTACGACGCGGCTCTGAAGAACGATCCGAAGGATCAAGCCGCGCTGGTGAGCGAAGCCACCATTTTTGAGAATCACAAACTGCCCGCCAACTCGCTCGAGATGTACTACAAGCTGCGCGAGCAATGGCCGGATGCAGTTTGGGTGAAGAGCAAGATTTTCGAGCTGGAGCAGATGCTGGCCGATCAAGCAGCAGCCAAAACGGCCGCCGCAGTGGCGGGCGGGACCACTTATGCCTTGTTGATCGGCATCTCGAAATACCAAAAACCGGAATTGTCGTTGCAGTTCGCCGAGCGCGATGCCAGCACGTTCGCCGATTTCTTGAAGAGCCCGCGCGCGGGGGGTCTGGCACTGAACAACGTGCTGCTGCTTACCGACGACAAGGCCACCACCGCGGCCGTGCGCTTGGGATTTCAGGACTTCCTGAAGCGCCGGGCGACAAAAGCCGACACCGTTATCATTCTGGTGGCTGGTCACGGAACAGTAGACGGTAAAGACGCGTACATCCTCACCTACGATTCCGATCCGCAGGATTTGAAGAGCACAGCGCTGCCCATGGCGGAGCTGCAATCGCTGTTTGAGGAGCAACTCTCGAAGGTGGGCCGCGTGCTTCTGTTCGTGGATGTCTGCAAGGCCGGAACCATCGGCACCATCCAGAACAACACCGTGAATGCGACGGTAGAGAATTTCAAGAATCTGGAAGGGGAGCTGCTGGGAATCATGGGCAGCCGGCGCAAGGAGCTTTCGCGGGAAGGCCCCGAGTTCGGAGGCGGCCATGGAGCATTCAGCTATTTCGTGCTGAAAGGCCTGGAGGGCGCGGCTGACGAGAACGGAGATGGCGCTGTCACTGGCGAAGAATTGATCCGCTACGTAACAACTCAGGTTCCGCGCGCCACCGCTGAAAAACAACATCCGCAAGACATCAGCCCAGGGACGGTGGACATCAAGCTCTCCGACATCAAGAAGCCGGGCATTAACCTGGCCCATTGGCGCATGCTGCTGGATTCCCGGAACGGCCAGCCGTTGTATCTGGCATCCGCATCGCCTGCGAACGAACTGGGCGCGGACCAGGCGGATGACGATATCGATCATTTCACGGCAGCTATCCAAGCCGGCCGCCTTTTACCCGGCGAATCGGACAGCGCCTTCGCGGCGCTCGCAAAACTGAAATCGGAACTCGATCCGGAGTTGTATACCGAGCGCGAAAACCAGCTACGAATCGCGCTGGAGAATAAAGCTCAGCAGGTGCTGCTGCGCTATCTCACCGGTGACCAGACGCCGCAATCGCAGCAGGAGTTCCAGCAGGGAGCGCGCTATATGGAAGCCGCGCGAACGCTGACGCACGAATCGCTGTATCTCGAAGGCCGCCAGGATTTCTTCCAAGGCAGGGCTCTGCTCTACGACAAGAACTTCCCGCAGGCGGCCGATTTGCTGGAACAAGCCGTGCGGATTGATCCGGGCGCAGCTTACGGATTCAACGCGTTGGGCATCGCCTATCTGGAGCAAGCGCAGTACGACAAGGCGCTCCCGGCTTTCCGCGACGCAGTTCGCCGCGCGCGGCACTGGTCCTATCCGCTGCACAATGAAGCGCTGGCTTATGTCGAGACGGGCGATTACAAATCGGCCATCCGCGCTTATCAGGAAGCCATCCGGCTGACTCCGCAATTTAGCTACTTGCCGTACAATCTCGGCCTGGTTTATCAGCGTTTGAATCGGCGCAAGGATGCCGAGGCATCGTATAAGAAAGCCACATCGCTGGCGCCGGATTCCGCCGAGCCCTACAACGCGCTGGGCACTCTCAAAGCTTCCGAAGGCAAGCGCGACGAAGCCGAGCGTCTTTACCGCGAGGCCTTGCAAAAGAATTCGAAACTGCTGCCCGCGCGTCACAATCTGGCGCTGCTACTGGCCGATGAAAAGAATCGCCAGCAAGAAGCCATGGACCTGTGGCGCGCGAATCTGCAGCAATCGCCCGATTATCTTCCCTCACGTCTCAGTTTGGCTGCGACACTCGCCGCTTCGGGCGACAACGCGGCAGCCATCGCAGAATACCGCAAAGTGCTGGAAGCCAAGCCTGGCTATCTGGCGGCACATTCCGCGCTGGCCGGCTTGCTCATAAAGAGCGGCGATTCCGACGGCGCGCTGGTAGAACTGCGGGAAATGGCGAAACTGGAACCGAAGAACCCCGGCGTGTTCGAACAAATTGGCGATGCGGAAGCAGCGCGGAAGCATCCCACGGAAGCCCGGGCAGCCTATCAATCGGCTCTCGATCTTACAACCGATCGTGACGCGCGCAAGCGAGTCGCCAACAAGCTGAAATCGCTCCCTCAGTAAGAGCCGCCCGCCGTTGCCAGCGGGCGGTCTCCTCCACGGCCACAGTTCCTCTGCATGCAGGGTGCGGCCTCATACGTTGGATGCGGCCCGGAGGAATCCAGTTTCCCCAGCAGGAAAGCAAACATCCAATGGCAATTGTTAGGTTTTTAGCCCTTGCCGGCCGCCGTTTGGTGCGCGGGCGCCGGTTGCTGCGTGGGCGCCGGTTTGGCAGGTGCACCGGCGGGCTTACCTGGCTCGGTTTTCGAAATATCGATCCCGCCCTTGAAATAGGCTCCATCTTCGATGACAATGCCGGCGGTTTTGATGTCGCCAACGATGGTTGCGCCGGCGCGCAGTGAGATGCGATGTTCCGCTTCCACATTGCCGCGCACCGAACCGAACACGATCACTTCCTGGGCCCGGATGTTGGCTTTGACCTTGCCGGTCGGTCCGATCGTCAAGCGATTGCGCAGCTCCAGGCTGCCTTCCATCTCACCATCCACGTACAGTTCTTCGTCGCTGGATATTTCTCCAACGATCTTCATCGTTTTGCCGAAGATAGTCGTCGCGCCACCTGTTTGTGGCCGAGCTGCCGGTTGCGGCGCAGGCGATGGTTGTGTTGAAGCTGGTGCTGGCATAGTGTGCCCTTCTTCGTTCTTACCCCACATAGGGGATTTCGATCAGCACGATGCCTGCCAAATCAAGCGGCGCTGATCCATCTATGCTTTGCGCCCCGCTCGGGTACGCAGGCAGGAAATGTTCACTCCCTATTTTACCGCCGTCGCTGAAAAAAAGTCGTCTTATCCATTCCGGCATCCACCGCGACATCGAAGAATCCGATCATCATCTCTTCCCAGCTCTGTTCGCCGAATCGAACCTCCACTTGCGGGTCCGGATTGCGTGGATTGTTAGCCGAGTTGTCAAAATAACCGGCACACGCCAAGCGAGTGCCCGCGGGAAGGGGCAGTGGCTGCGCCAAGCGATAGTTCATTTGCCAGTTGAAGTCGTAGTTGCTCACCTTTAGTAACGTGGTGAATCCGCTGTTCGGCATGGCTGCGAGATATTCGAACGCTTTGCCCCGCAGATGCATATGCGGAAACAAGCTGATCAGCAGCGCATCGTTCGGCAAGGTGCCGGACACGGGAACGCGAAAGTTCGCTTCGCCCGCTGGAATCACAAATCGGTCGTTCCCCATTTGCAACGTAAGCACAGCTTGTTTCGGCCTCTCCTTTGCAAATATCACGCCTACGCGGGTTCTATCGGCGCTAGGTTTTCCTTTGGCCGTGTAATGCATCTGCAGCACCAGGTCCGACCCGGCTTTGATTTTCTTCGCCATCCCTGGCCGCCAGCCGTCCACCGAGTTTCCCGGCGTATAGACCAGCAGAATGTCACTGGTGGTCAGACTCCTGGCGATGGGTAACGCGAATGCTTCGCCGCGGGGCCGGTCCTTCAGCCACTCCGAGCCTGGCTCCCGAATGTAAACCACCGCGTGATGGACCGTCGCGGCATCGGATGGCCGCACTTCCACCTGCTGCACCCACTTATCCTGGCTAAAACGCGTGGGCAGGATTATGTATTGGTACTCGATAGCCCCGCTAGGGGGAATCGGAACCGCGTGCGGCATCTCAAACACGGCATCCGGTGTTCCCATATTCCAACCCGCCGGCCACCAGCGCGCGGGCGGCGCGTCCTTGGGAGAACCCTCCAGAGCGCCACCGTCCACCCAATGTAAAAGCGTCTCGATTTCGTCTTTTGAAAGCGACCGGTCGTTGGCGAAATGGCCGAATTGTGGATCGGCGAGCCAGGGCGGCATCTTGCGCGTCAACACGGCCTCGCGGATGGCTTTGGCCCACGGACGCGTCTCCGCGTAGCTGATAAAATGCATGGGCGCGATCTCGCCGGGACGATGACATTCCTGGCACCGGTTCTGCAGGATGGGAAGTACGTCCTTGTAAAAGACCGGAGAAGCTGCGGCGAGCGCCGGAAATCCGGCGATCAGACTAACGAGCCAGCGACGCAACGTACTTATCGCGGCATTGCTTGGAACAAAAATAGAAAATCTCGCCTCCCACGGTTTCATGGATGGATGTGGCGGCTGCAATATAGGTGCCGCAAGCCGGATCCTTCTTGAGTTCCCCGCTCAACGGAACCTGATTCGCCGGACTCTGGGCCGTCCGCCGATTGGTCTGCGGATTCACCAATTCCCCCAGCCCCCGCAAGATAATCCCGATCACGCCACGCAGCAGCGAAATGATTACTACCAAACCAAGAAGCCAAAAAATAACGCGGAACATCGCCTAATTTGATTCTAACCGCTCCTGGCCAAATTCACGGGTAGTGGGTCAGTTTAAGATGTGGGGCGGGTTGGTAACCCAATGCCACTTAGTTTTCCCAGAATCGAAACTTGGAGGGCTCGTGGGGCAGGGCATGGCCCTGCCCCACTGGATCTCAAGCGCCGCCCTAGTACCTCTCCCCTTGCGTTCCCAGGGGACCTGTGGCATACTTCCCTAGAAAGCACAGGGGAGCACATTGGACAATGGATAAAGCCCAACTCGAGCTGGTTCGCGGCACTTTAGACGTTCTCATTCTCAAGGCGCTGGCCTGGGGCCGGCTGCACGGATATGCAATTACGAATCTCATCCTGCGCCAAAGCGACGAAGCCTTGCTGGTGGAAGAAGGCACGCTCTACCCCGCGCTCTGGCGTCTGGAGAACAAGGGCCTGGTAGAAAGCGAGTGGGGCCTTTCCGAGAATAATCGCAAAGCCAAATTCTACTGGCTCACTTCGGAGGGGCGCCGGCACCTGCGCCAGGAAACCAAGACTTGGGAAGCTTACGCGGCGGCGGTAGGAAAAGTGCTGAGCGCCACGCGGCCTCCGTTGCCGGAGGAGGGCTGATGAAACGCACACCATTTTGGCGGCGATACGCGCGTCTGTTGCGCCCGGATGTACGCGCGGATGTGGACGACGAGCTGCGCTTTCACCTGGCTGCCAAGGTGGATGAACTGGTGGCGCAAGGCGTGCGTCCGGATGTGGCGCGGCGTGAAGCGGAGCGGCAGTTTGGCGAAGTGAGTGCGGTGCAGGCGGAAGGCGAGCGTCTGGGTCACAACCGCGAACGCAGCAAGCAACGCAAGGACTATTGGGGCGGATTGTTGCAGGACCTGCGCTACGCGCTTCGCACCTTGCGCCGTGACCGGGCTTTTACCAGCATCACGGTAGTGATTCTGGCGCTCGGCATTGCCGCAAACACTGCCGTCTTCAGCGTGGTGGACACTGTTCTGCTGCGTCCGCTTCCATTCCCGGATTCCGCGCAGCTCACCCGGTTTGAATCCGGGCGGGAATTGAACGCCAACATACGCGAAGCTGCCGGACTATCCGGGCTGACGTACACGGTGGGGATGTATGAAGAGTTCCAGCGCCATAACCAATCTTTCCGGCAGGTGACCAGCTACAACCCCTTCTACGGCAATGGCGAGTTCACCCTCACCGGACAGGGCGAGCCGCAGGCCGTGCTCGGCCTGATGATAGCTGGCAATTTCTTCCAGACATTGGGCGTACAGCCAATGCTGGGTCGGCTCTTCACGAAAGAAGAAAGCTTAAAGGGCGGCCGGGCCGCTACGCTGCTGAGCTACGCATTCTGGCAGCGGCAGTTTGCGGGCGATCCGAATATTGTCGGGCAAGCAATCCTATTGAACAAGACGCCTTTCGTCGTAGTGGGCGTGATGCCGCCCAGCTTCGATTTTGGTTCGGTATTCTCGCCCGGGCTGAGAATAGATCTGTATGTTCCCGCATACATGGACGTACTCCGCAATTGGGGAAATACTCTTGCGATCATCGGCCGCTTGAAGCCCGGTGTCTCGGTGGCGCAAGCGCAGGCCGAAGCGGACATCCTTTTCCCCGAGCTCAAAGCTGCTCATAAGGAATGGTGGGGCGACTATTCATCCACCATCACCGGGCTTAAGGAATATGTAACCGGCAAACTGCGCCGGTCGCTGATCGTGCTGTGGTGCGCGGTGGGCGTGATTCTGCTCATCGTTGGCGTGAATCTTTCGAATCTCCTGCTGGCGCGCGCCGCTGCGCGAAGCAAGGAATTCGCCATGCGCATGGCGTTGGGAGCCGGGCGTTCGCGGCTCATCCGGCAGCTGTTGACTGAAAGCCTGGTGCTTGCGCTCGGCGGTGCGTTGCTCGGACTAGCGCTGGCGTTCGCAATAACAATCTATCTGTCTCATCAAGGATCCATCGCGCTGCCGTTGCTCAGCAGCATTCGATTAGATGGAGCCGCTCTGGCGTGGACCATTCTGATCGCAGTTGTGACCGCTGTTTTATTCGGCTTCGCTCCCGCACTTCGAATGTCCACCGGCAATCTGCAGGACGCGCTCAAGGACGCGGGGCCGGGAATGAGTGCGGGACGAAGGCATGAGCGCATGCGCGCGGCGCTGGTAATTTCCGAAGTAGCGCTGGCCTGCATCCTGCTGGTGGGCGCGGGTTTGTTATTGCGCAGCTTTCTCCGAGTTCTGGATGTGGACCTGGGATTCCAACCTAGCCACGCCGCAGTCATCAAAGTGGATTACGATGACGGAGGCAAGCGCGAGCGGCGCGGGGCCATTTTGCGCGAGATGCTGCGGAACATCGATGCAATTCCAGGCATTGAAGCTTCTGGCGTGGCGGACATGCTTCCGCTCGGCCGCAATCGAAGTTGGGGATTCCAGGCCAAAGGCAAGCAGTATCCCAAGGATATGGCTCTTGGGGCCTTGGTCCGCATCGTCACGCCGGGCTATCTGGCCGCGATGGGCATGCATTTACTGGTTGGCCGTGATTTCAATTGGCAGGACGTCGCTGGAAGGGAAAATGCAGTGATCATCAACCAGGCCTCCGCGCGCCGTTTCTTTCCGGGCGAAGATCCGGTGGGACGCCTGGCTTTGGTGGATGACGACACCGATACACGCGTGATCGGCGTGATTGCCGACGTCCGTGAACACAGCCTGGAATTTTCCGCCCAGCCCGAGATGTATCTGCCCGCGGCACAGGCCGACCCGGAGGGCGCCGAGCTGGTGATTCGCACCAAGCTTGCACCCGAGGCGCTGGCGTCCAGCGTGATGCAGACGCTGCGCTCGCTGAATCCATCTCAGCCCGCGGCCGAATTTCGACCGCTGCAGCAAATTGTGGATCACGCCGTCTCGCCGCGGCGCTTCTTTGTGATGCTGGTGGCGAGCTTCGCGCTGCTCGGCCTGGTGCTGGCGTCGCTCGGAATTTATGGAGTCATCTCATATTCAGTTACTCGGCAGACGCAGGAGATCGGCATTCGGATGGCTTTGGGCGCTACTGCATTTCAGGTGCAGCGCGGCGTAATCGCACGGGCGCTACGCCTCGCGTTGGCTGGAGTCACGCTCGGAACCATAGGATCCTTCGCAGCCGCGAAGTGGATTGCGTCGCTACTGTTCGGAACCCGGCCAACGGATCCGGCTACGTTTGCGGGCATCGTGGTATTGCTGTGCGCAGTGGCGTTGTTCGCCGGATATCTGCCGGCGCGGCGAGCGTCGCGGATTGATCCGATGATTGCGTTGCGGACTAACTAAAAGCACCGGCTCCCTCACGGTCGCGGTTCGGTAAAACCCACTTTCAGAACCGCGAGCGTGAGCGACCGGTGCTTTTGATCTCACGGTTGCTGCTGCTGCGCGGCGTGTTGCTGCTGCTGTTGCGCGCGCTTGATCAAGAAGTCCACCACCGCCTGCCGCTCCTCAGGATCAATTTTGCCGTTGTGGTTCTTGTCGAACGCATTCAGCAGCATCTTCATCTGTCCAGCGCGCTCCGGCCCGAGCGCGGCTTCATCCACGCCATTTTCGAGCATCGTGGCGATAAACTCCGCGCGCGTCCCGGCACGAAACTCGGGCACCTGCGCGGGACTATCCAGCGTCACCGAAACGAACGCGAAGGCCATTTCGTTCGTGGTCTGTTCACCGAACTTCACTTCTTGCGGCGGATTGCTGGGGTTGTGTGGATTGGCGGCGGAGTTGTCATAGGTGTACTGCATTTCTAGCCGCGTTCCTTTAGGAAGCTTCACCGGGTTCGCGTAGCGATACGCGCCCTGCCAGTTGAAATCCCAATCTTGGATCCAGATCAGCGGCACCGCTGTACCATCCGGCAGGTGCGCGTCCACCTTCATGTCCTTGGCTAGATAGTGTGCGTGCGGAAAAACGGCGATGGCTTCCACATCCATGGGCAGCGTGCCGGAAGATTTCACCACGTAGTGCTCGTCGCCGGGCGGAATATCGATTTTCTGGTTTCCGAGAACATATAGCGTGAGTCCTTTGGTGGGCGGCTCTTTAGAAAATTTCAGTCCCAACCGAGACTGGTCCTGTTCGGGTTTGCCGTCCAGATGATAATGAATCTGCAAGACCAGATCGGAACCCTTTTTGATAGTGGACGCAACGCCCGGCCGCGCGGTGGCCGGCGCCGCGCCCGGAGCCCAACCGCCCAGCGCGCCTGAGATATCCAACCCTGGGCCACCCACGCAGTCGTAACCCTGTCCGGGCGCCGTCTCCTTCTTGCGTGCCTCGCCTGAGCTATCCAGGAAGAGAATCGCGTGGTGAACAATCTTCGCGTTTCCCGGGCGAAACTCCACAGTCTTGACATACTCATCCTCGGTCGCGTTCATGGGGACCACAAAGCAGCGGAATTGATCCGGACCCTCGGCCGGAACCACATATGGTTTCGTCATCTCGATCACCTGATCGGGTTGGCCAGCCATCCAGCCGGCGGTAAAGGCCGGGTGTACGGGTTTGTCCTTGGCTTCGCCCTCGGGAGCGCCGTGCATGGCCCAATCGCGAATGGTCGCAATCTGCTGTTCGGTAAGCCGGCGTTCATCCAGGAATTCGCCGTAGCCAGGCGTCGCCTTCCAAGGCGGCATCACGCGGGCCTGAGTGATGGCCGCGATCTGTTTGGCGCGCTTGGCGGCATCGTCATAAGTCATCAACGCGAAAGGAGCCACTTCTCCCGCCCGATGGCAATTGGTGCAATTCTTGTAAAGAATCGGCGCGACGTCGCGATTGAAAGTAGGAGTTGCCCCGCTTTTCTCGGTGCCCGCGTATGCGCCGGCGGCGAGAGTCAAGACGAGTGAGAAGGTGATGGGAGTTCGCATTTAATTGAGTCCTGGAATGGCGCACCCCAATACCTTGGTCACCGCGTGGGGCACGGGTTTACCTTGCAGAATAGCGTCGAGCGCGTCGCCCAAGTCGTCCTGGGTGGGATGGAAGCGAGTCTTGCCGAAATCAACAAAACGATCGTCCACGCGTCCGCGATACAGCTCCTGGCCGTTAGGGCCCAAGATTACCGCTTCGGGCGTGGATCGCGCACCAGTCTGGCGCGCTAAAGATTGATGCGAGTCCAGCAGTGCTGGGAACGGAACTAGAAAATCCGAGTCATGTTTGCGCACAGCGTCGGCAGTTCCCGACGGATCGGAATAAACGTTATAAAAGGCCACGCCGCGCGGCGAGTATTCGCGATATAGGCGCGCCAATATCGGCGCATAGGTATTGGAATTCGGGCAATCGATCCCAACGAAAATGAAAACGGTAGCTTTGTGCTGGCGCAAATCACCGGAAGTATGCATCTTTCCCGCTGTGTCCGGAAGCGAGAAGCTGGCTTCGGAAGCAAGCAGAAAATTCGCCGTCAGCGCAAGCGCGAGCGAGCTCCGCACGACACTCCGGACAAAGATCGACTGTACTAACACGGCTCTTCTATTTTAATCCAAGCGTGCGCCGCGGTGGATTTCCGATATTCGAAGAAGGATCAGGTGACCGTCACGCGTCCCGATTGTGAGACGCGCGCCACGAACGTCCCCGCGTTGATTGGAGAACATTACAAATCCGAGGCACAGCTACTAAAAAGACAGAAGCGATCTCGATACCCGAAGATTTCCAGCCGTAAGAACGAACACTCTGGCCCCACTGGCACGAAGCGCGGCGATCTCGAATGGACGATATCTTAGCCGCTGATCCTTGGTGAGGACCACCCAACCCCTCTCGCCGACTGCCCGGAGCCACATGCGATCCTCTTCGTCCCGGGCGAAATGATCGTCGTGAATCTCAACTTTGAGACTGGCCCCGCAGGTGGAATCGGCGGTTAAGTAGCTCACTTCGGATTGGTTCGACGCCGATTGACCGGTCGAGGAAGAATACGGTCCCGTCAGGCGGCTTCGCAGCGGATTGCTTCTTCGCTCGCACCGATCTCCAGACGGAAGTCCTCAGCAAGATCCGCGAAGGAATCGCCGGCCCTATACCGTTCGTAAATCGACGCGACGGGTATGCCGGTTCCGGCAATTATCGGCCGGCCGAAAGAAATTATTGGATTCATCACCACTACGCGCGGGTCGGAAACCGGGGCCGCTCCTGCCTGCGTGTCCCGCGTGAAAGGATAAAGCTTAATCGGAAGTCCCTTCGAGTCCCGTTCAATCCGTTTGAGGTACAAACCAATAATCTCTTTCATGGCACGTTGACCCTCACGCGAAGCGTTTATCAGTTCACCGTAGCGCTCGACGAATAGATCGAGACCGTCCGTTTGGAAGGCCTGATCAATGAGCGGCCGCTCGATCCGAAACTGGCGGCGCACATAATCCAGCGCGGTGCGGACCTTCGGGAGTTTCACGTCATCCCGGCGACGAATAGCGGCAAGGACATGCGCCTCAACCAGGTTAATAAAGGACAGATACCGTTTTCTGGGATCGTCCAGGCAGATCAGCGGCCGGGACCGTTTCGATTTCCCGGCGACGGGATACAATCGGCCCGCGATCCAACTACGCAGAGTTTCTTGCGGCATCCGCAAATGATGCGCAGCCTCGGCCACCGAGTAGGCCGGCGACACACGAGGATCACCGGCTGCAATACGTGTTTCGGCTGTCTTGAAAGCCATTTCTCTCTAACAAACATTATCAACCCATTGTGTCGTCCAAACAAGCCGCACTGCCCAAAATCGCACGTTCCGTCTATACTTGTCATTGTGAACCGGCGGATTCAGACCGGGTTGACCATATTCGGCTACTTCACCGCCGTTGGGCTGCTGTTCTTCGGCTACCGGTATCTGGAATCCGTCTCGAATCGCGAGACGGTGTCGCCGCTCGAGCCGTTCATCAATGAAGTGATGACCGGATCGTGGATGGCGGCGGTTCTGTTCCCGCTGGTGGCGCGCTTCGCGCGGCGGTTTCCGGTTCAGCGTGCCAATTGGCTCCCTCGGCTGGCGCTGCACGCCTTTGCGCTGGTGACCTATTCGATGGCCCACACGTCGCTGGTGTGGGGAATGCGCAATGCCCTGTATCCCCTGTTCGGACTCCGCCACTACGACTACGGAATCATGGTCGCGCGCTACCCGATGGAATTCTTCCACGACGTGATCGTCTACACACTGATGGTCAGCATCCTGTATGTTTTCGATCGCCATATGCGGGCGGCGCAACTGGAAGGCAAGCTGGCTCAGGCGAGGCTCGAAAATCTCCGGCTGCAGCTTCAGCCGCATTTCCTGTTCAACGCACTGAATACTATTTCTTCCGTTGTGTATGAAAGCCCGCGCAAAGCGGACGCGATGATCGCGCGGCTTAGCACTCTGCTGCGCACCACCATTCACGATTCCGAGGCTCAGGTTGTGCCGCTCGATCGCGAAATTGAAACCCTGGAGCTGTACCTCGACATCATGCGCCAGCGCTTTGAAGACAAACTCAGCGTAGACGTCCGCGTGGCTCCGGAAGTTCGGAAGGCGCTGGTCCCGCATCTGTTGCTGCAGCCGTTGGTGGAAAATTCCATCCGCCACGGCATCAATCCGCTTTCGAACGCTGTGACGGTCACACTGACAGCCGAGCGCGATGGTCCCAATACGCGCGTGCGCATTCGCGATTGCGGCCGAGGACTTTCCGAAGGAAAGATGCGGCGCGGCACGGGCATTTCGAATACGGCCGCGCGCCTGGAGCAACTCTACGGCGCCGGGCACACGCTCGAATTCGAGAATTGCGTGGACGGCGGCCTCGCGGTCACCGTGGCGGTCCCCTACCGGACATGATCCGCGTTCTGATCGCGGATGACGAACCTCCCGCGCGCCGCAAGGTACGGCGTTTTTTGGAGAACGATCCGGACATCGGCGAGATCCAGGAAGCCGGTTCGGGCGAACAAGCGCTCGCGGCTCTGCGAAATTTCACGCCGGATCTGGTTTTTCTCGACGTCCAGATGCCCGGCATGGATGGCTTCACGGCGCTCGCCGGCGTGCCTGAAACGCGCGATTTCCACGTGGTTTTTCTCACCGCGCACGAACATTATGCGCTGCGCGCGTTTCAAGCCGAAGCGCTGGATTATCTGCTGAAACCGGTGGACCCCGAGCGTTTCGAGCGTGCGCTGGAACGCGCCAAGGAGCAAGTTGCATTGCGCCGGGAACGCCAGGCCGCTCCCGATCCTCCGCGGCGTTTTGCGAAGCGCCTGTTGGTGCAGAAAGCCGGCCGCGAAATATTTCTGCCGGTCGACCGGCTGGACTGGGCTGCTTCCGACCGCAATTACGTGCACCTGCATGCCGGCGCCGAAACCTACACAATTCGCGGCACGCTGGAGAGCCTCGCGCAGCAGCTGGACCCGGAGCAGTTCGTGCGCATCAATCGCTCAGAGCTGGTGAATCTCGATCGTGTGAAGGAGATGCAGCCATGGTTTCACGGCGAACGGCGCATCCTGCTGAAGGACGGCAGTGAGTTAACCTGGACCCGGCGCTTCCGGGCCGCAACGTCCCGCGATTAGGCCCGTTCGTCCCGCGATGGATGCAATTCCGCCCTCATTGCTGCACAATACCAGCATGCGGTTCACACTCGTTTTGGTATTGCTGGCCCCCGCGGCGTTCGCGGCCGATTCAGGCTGGAGCGCCTATGGCGGCGACGCGGGAGGCACGCGTTATTCCGCACTGAAGCAAGTCACGCGAGAGAACGTCGAGAATCTCAAGCCCGTCTGGACTTATCACACCGGCGCCCTCCAACCCGAAACGGGACTCAATGCGAAGGCCGCCTTCGAAGCCACGCCGATTCTGGTGGAAGGCACGCTGTATCTCAGCACACCATTCAATCGCGTGATCGCTCTCGATCCTGGAAGCGGCGCCGAGAAATGGACTTACGATCCCAAGGTGAACCGCTCGCACGACTATTCGGAAGTTTCCTCGCGCGGAGTGGCCGCTTGGCTGGATTCCAAAGCCTCGGACGACGCGCCCTGCAAGCTACGTATCTTCGAAGGAACCATCGACGCGCGCTTGATCGCCCTGGACGGAAAAACCGGGAAGCCCTGCGAAGGATTCGGCGCATCCGGCAATGTGGATCTGACTCGTGGCGTAGTTTACGGTCCGGAGTTTCGTGGGGATTATGAAGTAACGTCTGCGCCGACCGTTTTAGGGGACGTGGTGATTACTGGTTCATCCATCGGCGATAACGGAGCCGTGGACATGCCCCGCGGCGTGGTGCGCGGATATGACGCACGCACCGGCGCCCTGCGTTGGACCTGGGACCCCATTCCATGGGCCGAAAAGCAGCAGGTGCGGACCGGCGCGGCCAATGCGTGGTCCACCATCGCGGCCGATCCGGCGCGCGATTTGATATTCATTCCCACCGGCAGCGCGAGCCCGGATTATTACGGCGGCGCGCGTCCCGGCGATAACAAATGGGCGAATTCCGTGGTAGCGCTGAAGGGATCCACCGGCGAATTCGTCTGGGGATTTCAGGTAGTGCATCACGATCTTTGGGATTACGATGTGGCGTCGCAGCCCTCACTGATCGAGTTTCACGGACGTCCGGCTGTTGCAGTGACCACCAAGATCGGCAATGTGTTTGTCCTGGATCGCCTCACCGGAAAACCTCTAAATACGGTGGAAGAACGCGCTGTTCCCAAAAGCGATATCCCGGGCGAAGATGCTGCGCCCAGCCAACCGATTCCGGCCTGGAGCGCCATGGTTCCGCAACGATTGACTGCCGACGATCTGTGGGGTGCAAACCCGAAAATGCTCCAGTGGTGCCGCGAGAAGCTCCAGTCGTTGAGGAACGACGGTCTGTTCACTCCGCCGAGTTATCAAGGCACCATCGGATTCCCCGGCAATATCGGTGGCGTGAATTGGGGCAGCGCCGCGTGGGATCCAGCGCGCAATCTACTGCTCGCAAATACCAATCGCGTAGCGGCGATCGCCAAGCTGATTCCACGTGAGGAGATGCAGGCCGCGATGAGCAGTGCCGGGCAAACTGAAACGGTCTGGCGCGGCGAGTTCGCCCGCCAGCGCGGCACGCCTTACGGCATGCATCGGGAGTGGCTGGTGGCGCCGAACTTCCAGCCCTGCAACGCTCCGCCGTGGGGCGCGCTGGTGGCCTTCGACCTAAATACTGGGAAACTGCGTTGGGAATCGGCGCTTGGATCGATGGGCGTTGGTTGGCCGGCCGGATCCATCAATCTCGGTGGACCGCTAGCAACCGCGGGTGGGCTGATCTTCACTGCAGCGGCGCTGGATCCGCATCTGCATGCATTCGATTCCGACACCGGCAGAGAACTATGGACGGTGGAGCTGCCTGCCAGCGCGCAAGCCACGCCCATGACCTATGAGTGGAAGGGCAAGCAGTACATCGTGATCTGCGCCGGAGGCCACGGCAAGATGAAAAGCAAGATGGGCGATTCGGTGGTGGCTTTCGCTCTTCCTTAACCGCGTTATTTCCGAATCACGGCATCCGTTGCCACTTCCGGGTCGGACTTGACCGCAGCGTCGGTATCCACCAACCTGATCTTGTGTGTGCCGCGGCCTGCGACATGCACTGAGGCTGCGTGCGAATTGCGCAGCGTGACGCCGTCCACGTCCTTCAACGACAGCACTTCCCCGCGGGAGCCTGGAGCAGGCGCGATATCCACGTTATCCAGTAACAGATTCTGAACGTTCTCTACTCTAAGCCCGCTCTGCCACGTAGCGGACTCTGGTTTTTCCCAGCGAATCTCGACGTCCTGCATGCTGAAATTGCGCGCGTCCCGCAGCGTCATTGCCTCGCGAGTATTTTCATAGGGCGCTCTCGGATCGTGCGAAACGAACAGGTGGATGTTTTGGAGATGTATGCCGTCCAGCCAGCTATCCGGATGTCCGTTGATGGCGGAGGTTCCGGTGCCGTGCGCGATTACATTGCTAATGGAAACGTTACGGATTATGCCGGCCTTCGGTTCGTTTTCGCGTTTGGTTCCATCCACCTCGCTGCGGCGCTTGATGTTGAAATGAATCGGATCGCCATCGCCCCACCAGAACCAGTCAAATCGCCGCGTCTCGATCAACACATCTGAAATCACTACGTCTTCCACAATGCCGCCGTCGAAAACCATGAACGCAAGGCCGCGATTCGAATTCGTGATCACGACATTGTTGATAGCCACCCGCCGGACTGCGTTCGAATTGCCATCACAGAACTTGATCGCGCTTGAAGCCGAGGATAGCCGGCAGTTGGTCACCGTGATGTTCTCGGTAGGCAGCGCAGGACCCCAGATATCGGCCGAATAAAAAACCAGCGCGTCGTCGCCGGTCTCGATTGTGGAATTGGAAATCCGCACGTCCTGGCAGCCGTCCGGATCGATGCCATCGGCCCACACGGCTTCTCTTTGGCTGGAGTAAATATAAACGCCATCGATTGTGAGGCGCTTGCAGGCGTACGGGTTGATGGTCCAACTGCGCGAGCGTAGAAATTTGAGGCCCGTTATTCGGACATCTTCGCAACGAAGCAGCAGCACCAGGCGCGGATATATTTCCTTACCGAGTCCGATAGGAAATGATCTCAATAGTGGTTTCCCAGTGGCCTCCATCAAGCGTTGGTTGGGCATGATGTAGAAATCGGTGAAATTGTTCGGGCGGAATTCGTAGGATGCCTGGCCGTCCACGGTGCCGCGCCCTTCGAGCGCGATGTTGTGTAGGTCCTCGCCGTAAAACAACGCGGCAGTTTTCTCGGAGTCGAATTCGCGGCTACTGAGCGAAGCGAAGATGGTGGCGCCTGCCTCCAGATAAATTCGAACTCCGGACCGTAGGTGGAGTTGCCCGGAGGTGTATTCTCCGGGCGGAACATACACCGTGCCGCCGGCCGCTTTGCCGCACGCGTCGATGGCCTGTTGCAGCGCCGGCCTGGCATTGTCCGTCTTACGTCCGGACGCTCCGTAGTCTTTGATGTTGAAAACCGGCTGGGCCAGAGCCACCACGGCGGCCAGCATTGCCACCAAGAGTTTCATGCAATGATTCTGTCACGTTCGCGGCGGATCTAAACCACCGGTCGCTTACGCTCGCGGTTCGGTAACGGAGCCGAACCGCGACCGTGAGGGAGCCGGTGCCTTCGCCAGTTGCTTCAAAGATTTTAATGTTAATGGACGATGTCATAGATTTTCGGAGGTATCAGAAACGCGATACCATCCGCGGCCAGGAAGAACGGAGTGGTGGCGGCTGTGTACGCTAAGGCCGGAGGCAACAGAATAACTTCCCCTATTGGGTCCATGAATTCGTCGCCAGACAGCTCGGCAAACTCTTTGACCATCTGTGCATTCTCAACCACATGATGAAAGAAACGTCCAGATTGGCTGATTTCGATGCGCATGACATCGGACTTGGGGAGATCCTCCTGAAACTTGTCACGGTAGATCGTCAAATGATCCGACGTAAACTGTAGGCGTCTGCCCTTGTGTGTTTTTCCATCGGCTGTAGTGACGGTGATTCCGCGGTGCTCGACATAGGTCGCAAAAACTCCCAGATGCTTAGGGATATCTTCATAACTGATTTTGGTAGCGGCCATGCTGGTAGCGGCGGTTGCCAGGACCAGCAAAAATAGGCATTTCGGAGAGAACAGGTTGGTCGTCATGGCCACAGTATGCTGGCGAACGCGCAACTACAGGCCGATGACTGTTACACTTTCGCCGCTGTCACAAGCTCGGGGCTTGACTTCATAATGTAAAGTACTTTATATTACTCATATGACGACCCTGGCACCCTCTCTCCTGCATTCCAGCACTTCTCCATTCGAGCGCTGGCACAATCACTTCTTCGAGAATCGCGATCGCGCCGGAGCTTTGCCCTGGCACGATTCGTATCAACTCACCATGAGCGAACGGCGCGCCGTAGCTGGGTCCATTCAACAGTTCCAACTTGGCGAATGGGCGCGCGGCCGCGGTTTCGTGCGCAGGGCCACGTCGCATCCTGAGCTTGGGACTGATTCCTGGTTCGTGCCGGCCCTCCGCCTCTTCATCGCGGAGGAGCAGGAGCACAGCAGCATCCTGGGCCGCTTCCTGGACCGCGAGGACATTCCCCGCCTGACCACGCACTGGCTGGATGGCATCTTCCGCCGTTTGCGGAAACTAGCGGGTCTCGAAGCGTGCGCCACAGTGCTAGTAACAGCCGAGGTGCTGGCCATTCCTTTTTATCAAGCGCTGCGGGATGCTACCGGGTCGCCGTTGCTGCGCGCCATCTGCGTGCGCATCCTCTGCGATGAGTCAAGACATCTGAATTACCAGGCGCTGACACTGGGGTTGATCCGCCGGCGGCTCTCCGCAAGAGCCCGCGCCGTCCGCTCACTCTGCCACCGGACCTTGTTCCACGCCACCGCGCTTCTGCTATGGCAGCAGCATCGCAGCGTATTTCGCGCGGCGGGATGGGACTTCCGGCGCTTCTGGAACGATGCCTGCGGCACGTTCGCGTTCCTGCAGTTTCGAATCAGTTCGGCGGATTCGGTCGAGGACCTGCGGCTGGATTAGCTAGCTGAAAAAATCAGAAGCATTGGTCGCTTACGCTCGCGGTTCAGTAACGGAGCGAATCGCCACGGTGAGAAGCCGTGAAATATTGATCCCCTTGCTGACGCGCAGGGCTACTTTGGGTCCGCTGCTTTGCCCGAATTGTAGCCCCGCGCGTTAGCAAGGGGACAGGGGCCGGAGCCGAACCGCGACCGTGAGGGAGTCGGTGCCTTACCGCCAGAGGAGCGCCTCTCTCACGCGCAACTGCCCGCCACCACCGCCCGAAGCTCCGCCGTCCGATTCCGCGTTCGCCTTATCCCACGCGGCGCGCGTGATGGGTTGGATCGCCGCCAGCTTCTTGGCCGCTAGCGAAGTATTGGTAGCTTTGAGATCCTTCCCGGCCCAGGCCTCGAATTCGTCCACCACATCCTTGCGCTCGTGAGCCAACGAATCGATACGCGCTACATAATAGTCAGGCGGGCGTCCTTCATCGAACACCACCGCGCCATAGACGCTCGCGGTCTTTTCGCGGATCCGTTCTTCGCCGGTCACCGCGCCGCCCTCCTTGGTTGCGACAATCTTCTTGCGAATCTCGTCCACCTTCGCGGCCTGGTCGACACACTGTTTGCGCAGCGGATCGCTCGCGCCCAGCTTGGCCGCGCGTTCAAGCAGCGCATCGTGTACGGCGTTGATGCGGTCGACATCGAAACTCAGATCGCCCAGCAGCGCATACACCCGCATGGCTGCTGCCAGTTCCAGCTTTCGGTCCGCTACTGTGTAGGTCGCGCGGCGATCCAGCTGGACATCCAGCTTGGTGGTAAACGTCTCGGTACCGCGCGTCATCTTCACGGTGTAGACGCCTGGCAGGACCCTCGGCCCAATGACGGTTGCCCCGGCGGCGACGGCAGCCGGCGGAACCCTCGGCGCCTTCATCCGCATGGACCATTCCACCCGGCTGATCCCACGCCGGCTATTGGCCGGAAGCGTATCCACCAGCTTGCCCTGATCGTCAAACACTTCAATTTTCATCCGCCCGAAGATGTGACGTTTCTTCTGGTAGTAGGTGATCAGGGCCGCATCCGGCGGATTATCTCCGCGATATGTCCCGTCTCCCTCCGACCATCCACCTTGCGCTTCGAGCCTTTGCTGTTGGGTTTTACCTTCCAGGAACACCGCGTCCTTAGCCAAGATGTCCGGCGTCAATTGCCGAAGCGGTGAAATATCGTCGACAATCCAGATCCCGCGGCCGTGTGTAGCCAATACTAAATCCGACTCTCTGGGTTGCACCACGATATCGCGCACGGCCACGTTCGGAAAATCGCCGCCTTTGTACTGCGCCCACTGCCGGCCGCCGTCGAGCGAGATCCACAATCCGAATTCGGTACCGAGGAACAACAACCGGGAAGAAACGGTGTCCTCTTTGATAACGTGCGCATAACCGCGCACGCCACTTGAAGGCGGCACAATCGATGTCCAGGTCTGGCCGTAATCCGTAGTCTTGAAAACATGCGGAGTCATGTCGCCGAACGTATGCCGGTCGAACGCGGCGTAGGCAGTGCCATCCTCGTATCGGCTAGCTTCCACCCAGGAAACCCACGACGCTTTCGGCAGATCGGGGACATTCGCCACCACGTTCGACCACGATTTGCCGCCATCGCGCGTGATCTGCAAGTTCCCGTCATCGGTTCCTACCCAAATCAACTGACCATTGCGCGGCGATTCGCTGATGGAATATATGGACGTGTGCATCTCGGCTTCAGAATTATCCACCGTAACGCCGCCCGATTCCTCCTGCTTCTGCTTGGCCGGATCATTCGTGGTCAGATCGGGCGAGATGCGATCCCAGGTCTGGCCGTGATCGCGCGAGCGGAACAGAAACTGCGCTCCGATGTAGATGGTCCCTTTTTCATTGGGACTCAAATGCATCGGGGTGTTCCAATTGAAGTGCAGCTTGTTTTCGCCATAGTTCGGCTGGGGCTGGATGTTCCGTCCCAGCAGAGTGTGCCGGTTCACGCGCGAAATGGTTCCACCTTGCGCTTCCACGTAGATATAATCCTGGTCGGACGGGTCGGCGAAAACGAAGAACCCATCGCCCCCATACAGATTTTCCCAGCGCGCGTTGGTGATTCCGCCCGGATAAGCCGAGTCAGCCACCCACACGCTGTTGTCCTGCAATCCGCCGTAGACATGATACGGATCCGCCGTGTCCACGCTAACGTGATAAAACTGGCTGATCGGAAGATTGTTCGCCTTTAGCCATTTATTCCCGGCATCGTGCGAGTACCACACGCCGCCGTCATCGCCCGTGATCAGTTCGTTCGAATCGCCGGGGTCCACCCAGACATCGTGAAAATCGCCGTGCGCTCCGCCGCCGATGAAGCTGAAGCTCGCGCCGCCATCGTTACTAGCGATCAGCGATCCGCCCGGTTTGTACACTTTGTTTTCGTCTTTCGGATCCACGATGAGATTCGCGAAATAGAAAGGACGCCACACCATCATCTGGCTGCGGTCTCGCTCGGCCCAAGTTTTGCCGCCGTCAGCCGAGCGGAACAACGCGCTACGTGTGGATTCAATTAGCGCATAAACCACATCCGGATTCGAGGGCGCGGCTGTCACGGCAATACGTCCCCACGGCTTCGCGGGAAGGCCCTGCGCCGATTTTTCGTTCAAATCGGTCCAGGTTGCGCCGCCGTCCACGGATTTATAAAGCGCGCTGGCGCTGGGCGACGTCGGGCCCTCGCCTCCGGAGCGGAAGGTCCAACCTTTGCGGCGGAAATCCCACATTCCCGCGTACAGTGTCTTCGAATCACGCGAGCTCATGGTCAGCATGGAGCAACCCGTAGACGCGTTTCCACCTTTCAGGATCTTCGACCAGGTCTTCCCTCCATCGGTGGTTTTGTAAACACCGCGATCGTCGCTGTCGCTCCACAATTTGCCGGTTGCGCACGCATACACGGTATTGCCGTCCTTGGGATCGACCAGAATCTTGGCGATTCGTTCGGACTCGTGGAGGCCCACATTGCTCCAGTTATCGCCGCCATCGGTGGATTTATAAATTCCGTCTCCGATGGAAGTGCTGTTGCGCGTCCAGGCCTCGCCGGAACCCACCCAAACTGTCTTGGGCGACGAAGGATCGATAGCGATCGCGCCGACGGAGAGCACCGGTTGCTTATCGAACATCGGCTTGAACGTGGTTCCATCGTTCACCGACTTCCAGATTCCGCCGCTGGCCGAGCCCACGTATACTGTGAGCCGTCCGTTCTCCCGCACGGCCGCGAGCGATGTGACGCGCCCGCTCATCTGCGCGGATCCGATATTGCGCGCGCCCAATCCGGAAATTGTGTCCGAATCGAATTTGATCTCCTGCGCCCCGAGTAAAGCCGGAATCAGCAATGCAGCGAATTTCATTTCGAGCCTCCCGTGGGCATTGCGAACCGTGCGCCGTCCAGCGGGACGTTGACCTCAACTTTTTCCACCGTCAGCCGCATCCGAAACTGGCTGCCCTTTTGGCCGGAGTCTACCGCGAACGGATAGTAGACGCCGTTCACCTGCTCGTAATCGCCTAACAGAGTCTCGCCGTACCGAACCGTCCCGCGAATGTTGCGCTCGGTTTCCACCTTCAGGTCCAGGAACGAATCCGTGTCGATGTAGTAGTAGCGGACATCTCCGTTGGCCATGGCGAGTTTGATCTTGTAGCAGTCCGTGCCCTCCACCGAATCGTGGCCGATCAGTTCGGCGCGGTGGTCCTTATTTTTGTAATCCACCAGTTGGCCGTCGATATCGGCATCCTCCACCAGGTGTTTGGTGTCGTCGGCGGAAAGGAGGCTGGGATCTTTTCGGCCTTCGAAGGGCGAGACCTGCCAGGCCGACTTACCGTCGTAGGCCTCCACTTCGGCCATGCCTTGGATGATAAATTCCTCGCGGATTTTATTGGGCCGCTGATTTTCCTGAACCACGGTGGCGCGGAAGCCTCCCTGGTTGATCTTGGCGGTCATCCGCAGCGTTTTCACGGCTTTGAGTTTTTCCATGCCACCGCGCGCTTGAATATTTTTGGCGATGATTTCGTCGACAGTTTGAGCACCGGCGAAAGGCAGAAACAGCGCCACGCCGATTAGAATTCTAATTAGCCCCATAGCTCGGAATTCTATCAGAGCCGCGACCTGCAGGAAGCGATACACAGAATTTCCGCTAAGACTCTGCTGGCTCCAGCCGATATGGACTGCCAAGGAGGCAACTAATGCCTAGTTCAGTAACCAGCGCAACCCACACTCAGCCCGCAGCAGCCGTGCAGCCACCGCCGGCGCCCAGCAAGACCACACAGTCGCAACCAAAGCCCAAACCAGCGGCCAACGATACTGTTCAGCTCAGTGCGACAGCTCAGGCGCGGGCGGCCGCACTCCAGGAACTTAGAGAGACCGGCAATCAAACGGTGCAGGAAGCCCATGGCGGAGATCTGCAGGCGCGGAGATTACTCGCCAAGGAGACGGCCGCGCAAGCCACCAACAAATAGGCTGATCGCCGGCGGGTATACTTGTCAGAGTCATGCGGACAATGGCAGTGTTTCTGCTGGCGGCTCTTGCCGGCTTCGCGCAAAATGCGGTTGAATCTGGAATCGACTCCATCTTTGCGCCGCTCGCGGATGCGAAATCGCCCGGGATCGCCGTCCTGGTACGCAAAGACAGTCGAACTGTCTTCGAGCGAGGCTACGGTGTAGCCGATCTTCGCACCCTCCGCAAAATCGACTCCAAAACCGATTTTCGCCTCGCTTCCTTCACCAAGCAGTTCACTGCCATGTCCATCATGCTGCTGGTTCGCGACGGTAAGCTGCGTTATGACGAGCCGATCACCGAAGTCTTCCCGGAATTTCCAGCATATGGGCGAGCCATCACCATCCGCCATCTGCTGACTCACACCGCCGGACTGCCGGATTACGAAGACCTGATGGGCCCAAACTGGACCGCTCGCCATCAGATTCAAGACGACGAAGTATTGAGCCTGCTGGAACATCAAACCGCCCCCAAATTCGCGCCAGGGACCAAATGGGCCTACAGCAATTCGGGATATGTAGTGCTCGGACTGATTGTCGCGAAAGCTTCGGGCGAACCATTCTGGCAATTTCTGCACGATCGAATCTTTGGCCCGCTCGGCATGCATCAAACGATAGCGTTGGTGAGAGGTACAAATATTGTGCCGCATCGCGCGTTCGGGCACACCAAAGAAGCCAGCGGATTCGTTGAGAGCGACCAAAGTCCCACATCGGCAACGCTCGGCGACGGCGGCGTTTACTCGAATCTCGAAGACCTGGCCAAGTGGGATGCGGCGCTTGCGGCCCACACGCTTCTAAGCGAGAAAGAAATGCAGGCGGCACTCACCCAGGTGAGGCTGAATGACCAATCCGGGCCAACCACCGAAGGAAAGCCCGTTTCCTACGGATTCGGTTGGTTTCTCGACCCCTATAAAGGTCATTCACGGATGTGGCACTCCGGCGGCACGTTGGGATTTCGGACTGTCATCGATCGGTTCACGAATGAAAAATTGACTGTGGTGATTCTGTGCAACCGGACGGATCTTGATCCGAGCGAGTTGGCGTTGAGGGTGGTAGATGCGCTATGGAAGCCATAGCGCGATCTTCCGAATGTCCCGTTTCAAACGAACGATATTTGTACCCGCGTGAAATCCCTTCGCGTATTTTCCGCGCACAGCTCCCTTCAACAACTCGCGGATATCATATTCTGGCCGGAGCTCATGGCCCCGCTCAGGTCTGCGTTTCTTCATTGTCGATCGAAAATGCGATCACGAGTGTCAACGAATTCAGCGAATGCCACCGCAATCAGAATGACTTCATGGACTACCCCAAGCGTCCCCCAGGGCGCAACCAAGGATGCACCCTAAGGCGCGATCTTTCATCGTTACCAGCGATGAGGTCGAATCTGGCACCGATCTTATTGTCACTTAGATCTCCACCGCCGCCAACCAGAAACGAGAAACGAGAAACGCGGATGCTATCCTGAAATCAAAATGACTTATGACTTGATCGTCATCGGCAGCGGTCCCGGCGGCTACTCGGCAGCCGTGCGTGCCGGCCAGTATGGCTTGAAAACGGCCATCATCGAGAAAGATTTGAAGCTGGGCGGCACTTGCCTGCATGTCGGCTGCATTCCAACCAAGGCGCTGCTCCACACCGCCGATGTTTGGGAGTACTTCCAGAACCCGGCCGAGGAGGGCATCCAGTGCGAGAATCCGAAGCTCGATTACCCCAAGGTTCAGGACCGCAAGAACAAAATCGTCGCCAAGCATGCCAAGGGCGTCGAGTTTTTGATGAAGAAGAATAAGATTGACTGGATCAAGGGTTTTGCGACGCTGAAGCCGCGCGGCGCGAGCGGCCTGCTGCAGGTGGAGGTGAAATCCGACGGCGGGCTGCAAACGATCGAGACCAAGAACGTCATCGTGGCCACGGGTTCTGAGGCGCGCATGCTGCCCGGCTTGAAGCCCGACCCCAGAATCATTCTCACCAACATCGAAATTCTCAGCCTGCCCGCCATTCCGAAAAGCATGCTCATCATCGGCGCGGGAGCCGTGGGCGTGGAGTTCGCATCCATCTTCAATCGATTTGGAACGAAGGTCACGGTCATCGAGATGCTGCCTCGCCTGGTGCCGGTGGAGGATGAAGAAGTTTCGAAAGAGCTGGAGCGTAACTTCAAGAAGACCGGCATCCGTTGCGAAACCGGCGCCAAGGCGGAGAACATTACCAAGACCGATAAGGGCGTCAAGATGTGCGTCGCCATGTCCAACGGGAAGCGCGAGGACATGGAAGCCGAAACGCTGCTGGTCGCGGTCGGCCGCCGGCCCATCACGAATAATATTGGTCTGGAGAACTTGAAGATCGAGCTGGACCGCGAATTCATCAAGGTAGACGAATACCAGCGCACCGGCGAGCCTGGTGTTTACGCCATCGGCGATGTAGTGGCCGGCACGCCGCAGTTGGCGCATGTCGCCAGCATGCAAGGAATGGTCGCGGTGGCGCACATGGCCGGCAAACCTGCCAAGCCCATCAACCGAAATCGGATTCCGGGCTGCACTTACACGGAGCCCGGTATCGGGAGCGTGGGTCTCTCGGAAGCGCAGGCTCGGGCGCAAGGTTTCATCGTGAAGGTCGGAAAATTCCCGTTCTCCGCCAACAGCAAAGCCAGCATCCTGGGCGCTCATGAGGGCTTTGTGAAGGTAGTCTCAGACGAAAAATTCGGCGAGATCCTGGGCGTGCACATCATTGGACCGGAAGCGTTCGAGCTGGTTTCAGAAGCCGTTGCCGCCATGGAAGCGGAAGCCACTGTCGAGACCATGATGAGCACCATCCACGCCCACCCCACGCTGTACGAGGCCATGGGTGAAGCCTTCAACAATGTCTACGGGCTAGCCATCAATGTTTGAGATGCGCCCCTGTGAACTCCGCGACCTGGGCCTACTCAGCTACGCCGAAGCTCTTGTCATTCAGAAAAATCTGGTGGAGCAACGGAAGCAGCAGCTCATCCCCGATCAACTTCTGATTGTGGAGCATCCGCACGTAATCACGCAGGGCCGCAACGGACACGCGGAGAACCTGCTCGCGAGCGAAGAAATCCTCGGCCGCGCCGGCATCGCACTCCACGAGACCGATCGCGGCGGCGACATCACTTATCATGGGCCGGGTCAGATCGTCGGTTATCCCGTGTTCGATCTGCGAGAATGGAAGCGCGACGTGGTGGCCTACGTCCGTGCGATTGAACAGGTCATTATGGATTCGCTCACCGAGTTTGGAGTTAAAGCCGTGCGCCTGGAGGGCTGCACTGGTGTGTGGGTGAACGGAAAGAAAATTGCGGCTATTGGTATCCATATCAGCCGCTGGGTTACTTCCCACGGCTTTGCGTTGAATCATACAACGGATTTGAGCTACTTCCAATACATCGTCCCTTGCGGCCTGACGAAGCCTGTCACTTCCATGCGCGAGCTGGGCTCAACCGCAACGCGTGAGGAAGTGACCGCGGCGCTGGTGCGAAGTTTTGCGAAGAACTTCCATTTCGAAATGCAGGTTCCAATGTTAACGGAGACATTTTCATGATTGACGTTGTTATGCCCCAGATGGGCGAGAGTATCGTCGAAGGCACGCTGACCAAATGGCTGAAGAAGGCCGGTGAGCATGTGGAACGCGATGAGCCGCTGTTTGAGATTTCTACCGACAAGGTGGATACCGAAATTCCGGCTCCCGCCGCCGGCGTTCTAAAGGAAGTGCTGGTGGAAGAGGGCAAGACGGTCGCGATCAGCACCGTGGTCGGAAGGATTGAGGAAGGCGCGGGCAACGGAGCCTCGGCCCCAGCCCAGGCAGCCGCTCCTGCACCCGCGTCCGCGAAACCGGCGCCGCCTCCTCCACCCGCCGCGCAGGAACCATTGGCGGCGGAGACACGCAAGGAACCAGTGGCAAGCTCCGCCGGCCCGTATCCAATTCCGGTTCCAGAACCGCAGCCCCCGATGGCCGCCGATGGGCCGCTATCACCGCTGGTTCGTAAAATGGCGCGCGAGTACAACATTGATCTGCGCCAGGTGAAGGGTACCGGCGCGGGCGGACGCATCAGCAAGCAGGATCTGGAAACTTACATGTCCGCGCAAGGCGCTAAGACCATGGCGCAAGCCAGCACTCCAGCTCCTAGCGCGCAACCCAGTACGCAACCCAGTACGCAACCTAGTACGCAACCTAGTACGCAACCCATCGCGCCTCCGCCGCCGGCTGCGCCAATGCCGCGCGCTCAAGCGCCGCAAGCTCGCGTGGAGCCGATGAGCATCATGCGCACCAGGATTGCCGAGCACATGCTCGCGAGCAAACGCACCTCCGCTCACGTAACAACAGTTCACAAAACCGATATGACGAAGGTAGCGAAACTGCGCGATCGTCACAAAGCGGAGTTCCAGCAGCGCTACGGATATTCGCTTACCTATCTGCCGTTCGTGATCGCAGCCACTGTCGAAGCCATTCACGAATATCCAATCCTGAACGCCTCCATCGAAGGCGCGAACATCATCTACCACAACGAAATCAACATCGGAATCGCGGTCGCGCTTGAGAATGGATTGATCGTGCCGGTGATCCGCAACGCCGACGAAAAGAACGTGCTGGGTCTGCAGCGTTCCATCGTCGATCTCGCCACTCGCGCGCGTTCCCGCCAGTTGAAGGCGGATGAAGTGCAGGGTGGGACGTTCTCCATCACCAATTTCGGAAGCTTCGGAAGCATTTTCGCCACTCCCATCATCAATCAGCCGCAGGTAGCCATTCTGGGCGTCGGCGCCGTGGAGAAACAACCGGTGGTGATTGACGACGCCATTGCCATCCGTTCCGTGGCCTTTCTGGCGCTCACCTTCGATCATCGCCTGATTGACGGCGCGCTGGCCGATCAGTTTACGGGCAAGGTGAAAACGATTCTCGAAAACTGGTCGAGGGAGATTCTGTGATCGAACAGGATTTTCTGACATTCTCCGCCGACCAACTTATTAAACTGAGCGGCCGCATCCAGGACTGTCTGGGGCGGCTCTCGAGCGAGCAAGTCTGGACGCGCGGCCACGAGAACGAGAACTCGGTCGGAAATCTGGTGCTGCATCTGTGCGGCAACGTGGGCCAGTGGATCGGTTCCGGTGTCGGCGGGAAACCGGACAACCGGCAGCGCGAGGCCGAGTTCGCGGCTCGCGGTAACATCCAGCCGGTCGAACTGAAGGAACGTCTGGATAAAACCGTCACGGAAGCCGCCGGTACCATTCGCCATCTACCCCACGCGCGCTTGTCCGACAAGACCACTATCCAAAAGTACGACGTAACGCTGATGGAAGCGATTTATCATGTGGTGGAACATTTTTCCCAACACACCGGCCAGATCATTTTCGCCACCAAGCTGCTAACCGGGCACGATCTGGGCTATTACAAGCACCTAAGCCACTCGACGCCCCGTACCGAACCGCGACCGTAAGAAGCTGTGAAGAAGTCGGTCCAGGCACCGGCTCCCTCACGGTCGCGGCTCGGCTCCGTTACCGAGCCGCGAGCGTAAGCGACCGGTGCTTTTGATTTTTTTACGGGTTGCAGGCGTGCCTGAAAAAACGCGCTCCCGTCATCCAGATTTCGCGGTCGCGACTTTCGTCCCAGTGCGTGTAAACTCGAACTTTAGAGTCCATACGCGCGGGGCATCCGCCGGCGCGAATTTCCATTGCCGCGCCGCTTTCAATGCGAGGCCCGAAAAATACTGGCTGGGTCCCGCGGATTCTAGCGTCGCGTCGGTCACGTCGCCCGAAGCGTCGACTTCCACGCGAATGCTGGCGGCAACTTTGCCGTGAATGGTGCTCCGCGCGCGAGGCAGCACTTCGGGCAGCACCTGGTGAACAATCTCTCCGTGGGCTGGCCGCACTGGGGACGGCTTCGATTCCGCCACCGGAGCCGGATCGCGCGGCGTGGGAACAGCCGGCGCAGCAGCCATTGTCGCAGGTGCGGTCGATCGCGTCGCGGGTGCAGCAGGTTGTTTCGCCGGTGGCGCCGGCTGATTCTGCACTGCCGGGCTCTGCGCTGGCGCAGCAGGCGCAGTCTCCCGATTGCGGATCAAAAGCGTTCCCGCCGCAATCGCAAGCATCGCCCCCAGCAAAGCCGTAGTAACCATAGACGCCGAGAAGCGTTTTCTTGTACCAATTGGTTTCCCACTCAGCCGCTGTTGAATCTGAGCCACCGTCCAGCGGCTTTTTGGATCCCGGCGCAGCGTGTTTCGCGCAATTTCATAAAACGCCGGCATGGTTTCTGGCAATACCGGGTCCAGGGAATCCCGCACGCTCCAAACCGGCAGCCGCTGCGTCAGCACCTCCACCAGCATCATGCCCAGCGACCAGACATCGTCCGCGGGCGTGAGTGAACCGGCGCCAATTTGAGAAACGCCGTCGCTAGAAATCTTCAGCCGGCCGTCGATCGCCAGGAAGTTCGAGGGTTTCAAATGACCGTGTACGAAACCGCTGGAATGCAGATATTCGAGCGCGCTCAGCGCGGGCTCCAGCACTTCCTTCGCCTCTTCCACGGTGAGCGGCCGCTCCGGTATCACCTGCGACAAATCCTCATCCGCATATTCCATCACGACGTACAGCAGTGGAACTTTGTCCAGGTGCCATGCGCCGCGTTCAAACAAGCGCATCAGGTTGGGATGCGAAAGCTCCGCAGCCAGCCTCCAGCGGCGTAACTGGTCCTCAGTGGATTCGGGATCCGCGTGGGTGAGCTTGATGGCGGCTTTTCGCGGGACCTCGCCGCCATATTCGGTCAGGAAAACGGCTTGATCCTCGCCGCCGCCCAGGTACTGGCGTAACGGGAAACCGTCGATCACCTGGCCTTCGCACTGTTGCCAGAATACTTTCATTACTTGCGAACCGAGACCGTCTGGTCGCCATCGATGTAGGCGATGTATTCAGTACCCTCCGCGGCCGCCAGGCCTTTCGTTTTTGAACCTTTGGGAGTCTCGAAGGTCCGAATGGTGGGGCCGTCGGCGCGCCGTCCGGACATGGCGCGCACATTCAATTTCTTGCCGTCCACTGCGTCTACCTGCAGCAGGCGGAACGTCAGCTTGCTGCCTTTACCCATCCCCAGGATTTTCTTTTTGCCGGTTTCTCCCATGACGGCGCCAGTTACCGTAGCGCCTTTCGCGATCACGGTGTCGTTATTCGCCTGTAGGCCATCTACAACAGTGAAGCGCAACGCCTGGCCTTCCGGGGCGTCCGAGGCGACATCCGATTGAAGAGTGATTCGGAAAGGCAGCGCGTCCGAAACCGTGAGCGGTGTCAGAGCAACACTTGGACGGCGAGGCGTTGGCTTGGGCGACTCCGCCGGAGGTGTCTCGGCTTTTACCGGCGGCAACGGAGGCACGCTAGCGACTTGTCCGGCGCCGGCCGGCGAAGCTGGAGCGCCCGTGGGATTGCGCATGGCCTGGATTACGCTCGGTGGAACGCCGGATTGCTTGAGCCGGGCCAGCTCGTCTTTAGAGACATTGAAGTTGGTCTTCGAAGTTCGAATCTGCTTGATGATATCGGCGGCCGGCGTATTGGATTGCACCATGTCGAGAATGCTGGCATTGTTCAAGACAGCTTCTGATGGCGACGCTGGAACAGGCTCGGACGGCACTGGCGGCAGCGGCGGAATCTCGGCAGGAGCGGCGGAGGCCGGCGCAGTCTGCGACGCGGGCGCCTGAGCGACAGATTGCTGGACGGCCTGGTGTCGATTATTCCACCACCACCAGCCACCCGCAGCAGCAACGGCGAGGATAATTACCGCCGCTAAGCCCAGCACCAGTCCAATTCTTGAGGAGCTGCCTCGGGCGATCTGTGGGGGCGGAGCGGCAATCGGTGCGGCAGCTTCCACTGAAACCGGAACCACGGGCGGCATCGAAGGAGGCGCCGGCGGAACCGGACGCGTGGTCACAGTCGCAGTCTGCGAAGCGGGAGGCGCAGTGGTGGCCGGAGCAGGGGAAGCCGTTCGGACAGTAGCATCGTCGAAACCACCCGAATCCAATGTCCGCTTCAGGCCGGTGAGCGCCTTTTCCACTTCCTTCATGGACTGCCAGCGCGCGTTCGGATCTTTCGGAAGGCAGCGGCTGATGATGGCTTCGAGCAGCGGCGGCGTCTCGGGCGCGACATCCGCGAAAGGTTTTACATCATCTCGCAGAACGGACGAAAGGGTGGAGATGCTGGACCCTCCATCGAACGCGCGCCGCCCGCTCACCATTTCGTACAGCACAGAACCGAACGAGAAAATATCGGAGCGAGCATCCACCGGCTTGCCCTCGGCTTGCTCGGGCGACATATAACTCACCGTGCCCAGGATCGCCCCTTCCTGAGTGAGCGGCCCCAGATCGGTTGCCTGTTTGTCGCTCGAGGGATTCAGGTCGGTCAGCTTCGCCAATCCAAAATCGAGAATCTTCACCAGGCCGGATCGCGTGATCATGACGTTCGATGGCTTCAGATCACGATGGATAATACCGGCCGCGTGCGCCGCGGCCAGCGCGTCCGCCATCTGGGCGCCATATTGCAGCACCTGAGGAATCGGCAACCCTCCGGACGTAATGGAATCATGCAGCGTGCTGCCGGAAACAAATTCCATCACCATGAATTGGGCATCGCCTTCGGTCACAATGTCGTAGATGGTGATGATGTTCGGATGGTTCAGCGCCGACGCCGCTTGCGCCTCCTGGACGAAACGGCGGCGCCGTTCCGGATCGGTGGACATTTTCGCCGGAAGCACTTTGATGGCGACGAAGCGGTTCAGCCGCGTATCCTGCGCCTTATAGACATCGCCCATGCCGCCGGAACCCAATTTCTCCAGCAGTTGATATTGAAGGACACTTGTGCCGACCATCGTCCTATAGTTTACGAATTCAGCGGCGCGATGTGTGCGGAGGGTTCTAGTGCGCGGGCTTGGCGCTCACTGCGTTATCCGATGAAATCATCTTTAGCTGCGCGGTTTCGTGCGCACGCTCTTTGATGCTGACAGCCTGGCCGTCGGATTCGTGCGGCTTCATGAAATCCGGATCCTCGTACGCGCCCTCTTCGACATCCTCCCAAGCGTACATCTTGTATTCGCCGGGAGCCACTCCTTTAATGATAAAGTGGCCGCTCTGATCGGTATTCGCGGTTTTGTAGCGTGTCGGCGATCGAGGGCTGCCGTCGGGAATCAGTGTGATTTTGGCGCCAATCGCAGGTTCGTCCTTGGCGTTTGTCACTGAACCTTCGATCTGGGCGCTGTTCGGACTTAGAACAAGCGTCAATACTCCGGTGACGCCCGGTGTGAATTCGAAGCCGGTGTCTAAGACGTCCTGCTCGCCGAGCCGAGCGGACTTCACATAAAAGTTTTCCGGCAACCCACCCGGCAGAACGTCATATGGACCATCCCCGCCCATGTCTGGGAACTTGCAAGGCGAATCGTCCTGTGGTTGACACGTCCCTGAGTCGGCGCTAGTCCGGGACGTGATCGAAAACTCCCGCGGCGCGTGTTTCAGATCGCCTTGTCCATCGATAATCGTTCGGACCAGAATTTCTCCAGAGAGCTGGGGCGATAGTTCGATACCCTCGATATTCTCGTCGTGAACTTCAAGAGGCATCCGTGCGCCGCTGTGCTCATCGCCCGCGAACAAGACATACGACCCAGGCGCGACGCCATCCAATTGAAATCGCCCTTGTGGATCGACTTCGCCGGGCGTTGGCACCCGAGGTTCCAGTTGCCATAGAACCACGCTCGAGTTCCGTGAACTTTTCTCACTGCCTGAATTCACGTGACCCTTGATGCTGAACGTTCGGGTACGCATTAGCGTTATGGTGATTCCTGCGATTTGTGCGCCCGGACTCACCTCGATGGGAGACGCATTGCTCGGATTCATCGTGCTCGGGCAGTACGTGGTGACGTATTTCTCCTTTGCAGCCTGACCAGATGCTGCGGCATGAGCGGGACGCTCCTGCACGGGGATTTGGTCATAGTAGGTGGCTCTGATTATGTATTTGCCTTCTGCCAGGCGCGGCAGGCGAAACTCTCCGAGTTCGTTTGCATTTGCGCGGTGACTGGCGACTAGCCGCCGCTTCCCGCGCTCATACTTAACGCTCATACACTCGACGTTCGCACCTTCCAGCGGATCTCCGTCTACATCCAAAATGCGGCCGCTGATCACACCCTCGGGAGCGAGCTTGAGCTCGATCCCCTTCATCTTCTGGCCCTTTTCAAGCGTGAACGCAAGGCTAGGCTTGGGGCCCGCATGAGGCGAGGTGGGTTGTGTGTATCGACTGTGGGAAGCCATCAGAGTGAAGCGTCCGGCGTCCACTTCATCGATCAGAAAGTGGCCGGCTGCATCGGTGGTGGTTGCGTATGGATTTGTGCGAGCGGTGACTGGCTCAAGAGTCACCCACGCCTTTTTGACCGGTTCGCCAGTAGCTGAGTTGGTCACAGTGCCTTCGACAGAGCACTTGTCATCCGGCTTCACGTCAGGCGCTTGCGCGAAAGCGAAAATGCACCAGAGAATTAAGGCAGTGACGTAGCGCATACGGCCTCTTCTATTGTGTGGACTTCCCACTCGCCGCACTTTCCGCCGGGATCGCCTTCAGCTGAACGGTCTCGTGAACCGCGTTCCTTGATGTTAACCGTCTGTCCCTCGAATTCGTGCGGCTTCACGAAATCCGGATCTTGATACGCGCCGTCTTCAATATCCTCCCACGCGTAGATCTTGTATTCGCCCGGTGCCACACCTCTGATGATGAAGTGCCCGTTCAGATCCGCGTCCGCGGTCTTGTAATAACGGCTGTAAGGCCGATGGCCGGTGTCAGGGACCAGCGTGACTTTGACGCCGCTGACCGGCTCCTCCCTGCTGTTCTGCACCGAACCTTCAATGACACCACCGTTCGCGCTCACAACAACAGTCAACTCTTCCGCCGGAACACCTTCAGTGAAGTCGACCCCTGTTTCTGTGACGTCTTGCTGGCCCAGGCGGATGGCTTTCAGATACAGGTTGTCCGGCAACCAGCGCGCGAAGATGTCATAACGAACGGGCTGCACATCGTAGAAACCGAAAGTGAGGTCGTCGTTCACCTGCGCGATGCTCTCTCCGGCTATTTCTCCAAGGGCTCTCGACTGTAGCCAGAGTTGTAGCGGAGCGCCCTTGAGCTCCCCTTTTTCCTCTACGATCAGGTGGCCATGCAGCTCCACCGGAGGATGGACTGTCAATTCAATCCCCTCCATATCCGAATCGCCGACATCGATAGGCATCCACGCGCTGTAGCGCTTTCTGTCGGCTAGAGCCATGGCGTTTAACATATACGATCCAGCCACAATACCGCTCATCTCGAAACGGCCTTCAGAATCGACGAACCCGGTCGTCGGCGTGCCTGATTGCCCGTCCTCGCGTGGGTACAAACCGACCAACATCCGGCGTGAGAGTGCCGCATCGCCCATACGCACCCGTCCCTTAATGCGCACGGTTCGAGTGCGGATCAGCGTCACGTTGATGTTGATCTGAGCGCCGGCCGTTACACTGATCGCTGATGCGCTATTCGCGTTCGCCGTATGCGGGTAGTAAGTTGTAGCGTAACCACTCTCGGCAGCCTGCCCCTGCGCAGCCGCGCGGACTGGACGCTCCTGCACTACCCCAGACGGATTCTGAGACTGATAAGCGGCATTGATAACATATTTGCCCGCATTCAAGCCAGTCAGACGAAACTCGCCGAGATCGTTTGTGTTCGTTCGGTTTTGGCTGACGAAATGCCGCTTGCCGTGCTCGTACCCCACACTCATGCATTCCACGGCCACGTAGTCGAGCGGCTCACCATCCTCATCCAGGACGCGTCCAGTAATCACGCCCTGCGGCGTGAGCTTGAACACGATCTCCTTCAGCTTCTGGCCGCTTTCCAGCGCAATCGCCGCGCTTTGCTTGGAATTGCCGTGAGGCGAATAGGATTGCGTTACATATCCGCTGCGGACCGCCGTCAATTCGTAGCGCCCGGCATCCACCTCGTCGATTAGAAAGTGGCCGCCTGAGTCCGTGGTTGTCGCGAACGGAAGTGTACGTGGCCCGCCCACCGGCTGCAGAGTTAAACGCGCCCTCTTGACTGGTTCCCCGGTGGTGGCGTTCACCACAGTGCCTTCCACGGAGCACTTTTCTTGCGGCCTTACGTCAGGCGCCTGCGCGAAGGCAACAAGACAGCAGACAACTGAGGAAGCCAGGTAGCGCATAACGTCTTTACCGCACGGGCTTCTCGCTGGCCGCGCTTTCCGCCGGGATCGCTTTCAGCTGAGCGGTCTCATGCCCGCGTTCCTTGATGCTCACGGTCTGACCGTCGGATTCGTGCGGCTTCACGAAGTCCGGATCTTGATGCGCCCCTTCTTCGATGTCCTCCCAAGCGTAGATCTTATATTCGCCAGGAGCGACGCCCTTAATGCTGAAGCGCCCGTGTTCATCGGTCTCAGCAGTCTTATAAAAAGAACTGTAGGATCGATGGCCCTCGTCGGGAATGAGAGTAACTTTGGCGCCAATCGCGGGATCGTCCTTCAGATTTTGCACCGAACCTTCGATCTGACCTCCGTTCGGATTCAAAACCAGCGTCAATACTTCCGTGCTGCCTGGCGTGAAATCGAAACCGGTTGCTAAGACATCCTGGTCGCCCAGGCGGATGGATTTGACATAAAAATTTCCCGGTAAGCCTCCCGGCTTAACGTCATACGGCCCCTCAAAGCCGATTCCTTCGATCTTGAACGTCGATTCGTCCTGTAGGTGTAACCACCTTGCCTGGCTGGTATCTGCTCTCGACTGGAGCAGAAGCCGCCAAGGATTCGATTTCAGGTCGCCATTATCCTCAACCACCAAGCGGCCCTGAATCTCAGCCGGTGGTTCGAGCACCAGTTCAATTCCGTCGATGTTCGCGTCGCGAACTTCAAGAGGCATTCGCGCGCTGTAACGCTTGTCCTCCACCTCAGCAGCCGCGTACAAAATATAAGACCCAGGTGCGACGCCGTCCAACTGAAATGCGCCGCTTGAATCGGCCTCGGCCTCCCGAGAGATATCTCCGTTTGACGCCTCACTGCGTGAGACCAACATAATGCCCACCTGCCGCGAAAGTCTCTCCGTAGTCACACGGCCCTTGACACGCATCGGTCGGGTACGCATCAACGTTATGTTGATACCGCTGACCTGTGCGCCAGGAATCACCTCGATCGGGGAAGCGCTGCTCGGATTCAGAGTGCTCGGATAGTAGGTCGTGACGTATGCCTCCTGTGCGGTAGTCCGCACGGAGCGAATCGGGCGCTCGTGCACGCGCTGGCCCATTTCATCAGGTTCGGATGTGGCGCTGATAATGTATTTACCTGGACTCAAGCGAGGCAGGCGAAATTCACCAAGTTCATTTGTTTTAGTGTCGGCATTGGCCTCCAGCCGCCGCTTCCCGCGCTTATAAAAGATGCTCAGGTACTGGATTTTCACGTTGCCGAGCGGATCTCCGTCTTCGTCCAGAATGCGCCCGCTGATTACGCCCTGAGGCGCGAGATTCAAGACGGTTTCCTTCAGGTTCTGGCCCTTCTCAAGCGTGAAAGGGGCGAGGTATCTGGGGTTCCCATACGGCGATGTGGGTTGAATGTATCCGCTGTGAGAGGCGTAGAGCCTGAAGCGCCCCGCGTCCACTTCATCTATGAGAAAATGCCCAGCCGCGTCGGTGGTGGTCACGTATGGGCTCGTGCTCGGGCTCATGGGCGACAGCACCACATCCGCCTTCTTAATTGGCTCACCAGTCGCCGAATTGATCACAGTGCCCTCCACGGAGCACTTTTCGGCCGGGTTTACGGCAGGCGCTTGCGCAAAGGCAAAAATACACCCTAGAATTGAGGCGGTGAAATAGCGCATGCGGCCTCCCTCAGTCGATACCAGGCGATCGCGTAACAAGTCCTACCCTGCGGGCTTCTCCTTTACTGCGCTTTCCGCTGGAATGGTCTTCAGTTGCACGGTTTCATACCCGCGTTCCTTAATGCTCACCGTCTGCCCGTCGGATTCGTGAGGCTTCATAAATTCCGGATCTTCAGAGGCGCCTTCTTCGATATCTTCCCACGCGAAGATCTTATATTCGCCGGGCGCCACGCCTTTAATTACGAAGTGGCCATTCTGATCGGTGTCAGCGGTCTTATAACGTAACGTCGATAACCGATGTTTGGCGTCTGGAATCAGCGTGACTTTGGCGCCTGGCGCAGCCTCATCCTTGGTATTTTGCACCGAACCTTCCACGACGCCGGCGTTTGGGCTGAGAACAACGGTCAACTCCGCGGCCTCGGCTTCCTGCGTGAAATCGAGGCCTGTCGCCGTAACATCCTGATCGCCCATGCGCATGGATTTAAGGTAGAAACTATCCGGATATCCTCTTAGACCAAAGTCATACAGCGCCATGCCGACGTTGTCGATTTTGAAAGTCAGATCTTCCTTCACTTGCGTCGAGCCCCCGCCCATGAAGAACGTACCATCCTTCGGCTGGAGCCAAGCGTCCAAGGTGGCGCCCCGCAGGTCTCCTTTATCCTCAATGATTACTTGGCCTCGAAATTCCCTCGGCGGCCGCAGTGTTATTGCCATCCCTTCGATGTTCGAATCGTGGATTTCAACCGGAATCCGCGCAGTGTAGTACTTTCGATCTCGGAACACCATGCAACCTGCAAGCAGAACATACGATCCGGGTACAACGCCTCCCAGCAGAAAATCGCCTCCTGGCCCGACCGTGCCGCCGACTTGCGGCTTACCAGACTGAATTTCGTCGAGCGGGTGCAAGCTCACCCAAGGGATGCCTGTGGGCAGCTTGATCTCCGCACTTACCACGCCCTTGATGTGCACCGTCCGGGCGCGCATCAGAGTCAGGTTGATCCCGTTAATCTGGGCACCCGGACTCACCTCAATCGGGGAAGCGCTGCTCGGATTCATCGTGTGCGGATAGTACGTGGTGACATATGCCTCTTCGGTCGCTTGCCCCTGCCCCGACTTCTGGGCCGGACGCTTCTGCATGCCCGCGTACATGTTCTGGTTTGAAAAGTTGGCGCTAACGATGTACTTGCCTGCCATCAAGCCAGGCAGACGAAACTCGCCCAAATCGTTGGTGTTCGTGCCAATGTGGTCGGCGAGATTGTGCTTCCCGTTCTCGTACCCGACGCGCATGCACTGTATGGCTACCTCGGCGACCGGGTCACCATCCGCGTCCAAAACGCGGCCAGCGATCACGCCGTCCGGCGCCAGTTTGAGCACCACCTCTTTGATCTCCTGGCCCTTCTCGAGCGTGAGCGCAGCATTAGAATTCCGCCTTCCATGAGTTGAGGTGGGTTTAGTGTATCCAACGCGGGACGCAGTCAGGCTATAGCGCCCAGCATCCACTTCGTCGATCAGAAAATGGCCGGTCGAGTCTGTTGTCGTCGCGTATAGGTCGACGGGCGGCCCGACTGGTGCTAGCGTCACTCGCGCCTTTTTTACTGGTTCACCGGTAGCCGAGTTGATCACAGTGCCCTCGACGGAGCACTTGTCATCGGGCTTTGCCTCCGGCGCCTGCGCGAGCGACGAAATGCAGTAAATAATTGAGGCGGCGAAATAGCGCACACAGCCTCCTTTAAGTACATAGTAAACGGAATCCAGCCAGAAACTGTTAACCTTGGAATTTGGAACTCGAAAAAATACTATTGCGCAAGGTGGGCGAAGCCGTCGGCCGATTCAAGATGATCCGCGATGGCGATCGCGTGGCCGTCGCGCTCTCGGGCGGTAAGGATTCACTCACTCTGCTCGAAGCCCTGCTGCTGCTCTCGAAAAAAGCTCCCGTGGATTTCACCGTCTGCGCCTTCACGGTGGAACAAGGCAAATTCTTACGTCCCATAGAGCCCCTCGGCGAATACCTGAGACAGCGCGGCATTGACTGGACCTATCACACCGACAAGCCCTCCCTCCGGTTACTCAAAGAACAGCCCGATCACGGTTGCGACCTATGCAGCCGCTACCGCCGCCGCGCCGTCTACGAAATTGTGCGGGGGTTGGGAGCCAACGTCATCGCGTTCGGTCACACCGCCGACGATTTTTGCGAATCTTTCCTGCGCAATGCCATGTTCACCGGCCGCGTAAGCGCTCTTCCGCCCATCACCTACTCGCGCGACAAGGAATTCCGGCTCATCCGTCCGCTGGCTTTCGTCACCGAAGACATAACTACTAAGTTTGCGGAAACGCTAGGCGCGCCCATTGTCCCGTGCGGCTGCTCCCAACGAACGGGAACAGTGCGCAAGTCCATTCGCAGCCTGTTTAGCGAAATCGAGAAAGATTACCCGCACCTCAAAGAAACCTTACTCTCCGCCATGGGCAACCTCGAACCCACCCGCTTACTAGACCCCCGCTACCTCGATCTCGATGGCCACAAAGCGACCGCCGCGGACGAGGCACTACTACCGATACTGACCGAGTAAGCCCCCAACGAGAAACGAGAAACGGTTCTTACCGCGCCTTCGCTACCTCGATCTCGATGGCCACAAACCCACCGCAACGGAAGAGCCTCTACTGCCCATCCTAACCGAGTAAGCCCCCAACCAGAAACGAGAAACGAGAAACGGCCGTTATCGCACCAGCTACTCGATCTCGATGGCCACAAACCCACCGCCGCGGAAGAACCTCTACTGCCGATCCTGACCGAGTAAGCCCCCAACCAGAAACGAGAAACGAGAAACGGCCGTTATCGCGCCCCGCGCGATAACAGCATCACTTTGGCGGTCTGGAACATGATAAACAGATCCAGCGCCGGCGCCAGATTCTTGATGTAGTACAGATCATATTCCAGTTTCGTGATGGTGTCTTCAATGCTGTCTCCGTATTTGTGGTTGATTTGGGCCCACCCCGTGATTCCAGGTTTTACGCAATGGCGTTGCCGGTAGTAGGGAATGCGTTGCGCCAATTCGGTAACGAATTCGGGGCGCTCCGGCCGCGGGCCCACTATCGACATGTCTCCTTTAAGGACATTGAACAACTGCGGCAGTTCGTCCAGACGCAAACGGCGTAGCCATCTTCCCACCGGTGTGATGCGCGGATCGTCCTGCTTGGCCCACACCGCCCCACTGACGGCTTCCGCATCGCGATACATGGAGCGAAACTTAAAGAGCGTGAAAATCACGTCGTTCTTGCCTACTCGCCGCTGGCGAAAGAGTACGGGGCCAGGCGACGACAATCTCACCACAGCCGCCACCAGCAGCATGACCGGCGCTGTAATCGCAGCGCCCACAATCGCGATGACCAGCGAATAGATGGATTGCAACATCACGCGGCCGGGATGCGGCCCCAGCTCCGACGAAAATATAAGTTGGGATGGACGCAGCTCCCGCGTGGATATCCGGCCGAATGTAGCCTCATACGTAGTGAGCGCGTCTTCGATCGGGATTCCTGATAGACGCAAATCCAGCAGTTGATTTACCGGCAGGCGCTCCCGGCGCTCCGACATACCCACCACGATTCGATCCGGCTTGACGCTCTCTACGATCTCGCGAAGCTCCGAAATTGGACCCAGCGTCTTGCCGCCCGCGAGCTCGATACCGCTGTCCACGTTATCCACGTAACCGGTCACCGTAAAGCCGGCCTCGGGATGCTCCGCCAGATGCCTGCCAATTTCCTGCACAACCGTCGACGTCCCAAGGAACAGCACCCGCTCCAGGCCCATGGCTTTGAAAACCACGCTGCTGTAGAAAATGCGCCACAAGGGCAGCAGGATGAGAACCATGCAACTGCCGATAATCATGAGCCAGTTCGGCAACAGCAAATCACGCAGCCGCAGGTATCCCAACAAGGCTTGCACCAGAAATGCGACTCCCACCACAACTCCCATCTGTTGGAAAAGCAAGATGCGCGATTTGATGCGGAACTGTTCATACATATCGTGAAAGTAAATGCCTACGATAATGCAGGCAACCACCACCGCGATCCGGACCAGGCCGTTGTCGTCCGCGAGGAACACCTGCGGATCTTCATAGAGCACGATGAAAGTCGCAACCAAGTAGCAGGTGTAAATGAGAATGACTTCCGAGAGCAGCAGCGCGAGGACACTGGATGGAACAAAAACTCGGAATAACCTGATCATGGGGCTCTAGTTGCCGCGAGAACGTCTACGCCACGCTGGGCTAACTCGCAACCGAATGCAGGGCTCCTTTTTGCTCCAGGAACCAGCGATAGGTATCCGCAATGCCCTCTTCCAGACCAATGCGCGCGCGCCACCCCAGTCCAGACAGCCGCGAGATATCCAGCAATTTCCGCGGCGTTCCATCCGGCTTAGTGGCATCAAATACCAAGCGCCCTTCAAAACCGGTCACCCGGCAAATCAACTGGGCCAGCTCGCGGATGGTGACATCGTTACCCACGCCTACGTTGATTATTCCTGGTTGGTTATAGTGCAGCATCAAAAAAACCGCCGCATCGGCGAGATCGTCCACGTGCATGAACTCCCGGCGTGGATTCCCGCTTCCCCACACCACCATCTCCGGCGAATTACTGGCCCGCGCCTCGTGCGCCTTGCGCAATAATGCGGGCAGTACGTGCGAAGCTTTCAGATCGAAGTGATCGCCGGGTCCGTAAAGATTAGTCGGCATCAGGCTGATGGCGCGGAACCCGTATTGTTGCCGGTAGGCCTGTGCCAGCTTGATGCCCGCGATTTTAGCCGTGGCATACCATTCATTGGTGGGTTCCAAGGGTCCCGTGAGAAGATATTCTTCCTTGATCGGCTGAGGGGCGAGCTTCGGATAAATGCAGGAAGAGCCCAGCATCTCCATCTTCTTTACGCCGTGCCGGTACGCGGCCTCCATCACATTGATCTCGATGGCCAGGTTGTCGCGCAGAAATTCCACCGGATAGGTGCTGTTGGCCAGGATTCCGCCGACTTTGGCGGCCGCCAGAAAAACGTACTCGGGCTTCTCCGCCGCGAAAAATGCGTTCACGGCTGCCTGCTCGCAAAGATCCAACTCCTCGCGGCCGCGCACAATCAGATTCGAATACCCCTCCTTGCGCAAGCGCCGGCAAACGGCCGATCCCACCAATCCGCGATGCCCCGCCACGTAAATGCGGCTCGACTTATCCATGCCCGCCTCACCCATGCGAGGAACCCCGTACCACTACCTTGTGACCCGCTTTGGCCAGCGTTTGTTCCTGGCGCGCCAGTTCCAGATCGTGATCCACCATCAGGTGCACCAGTTCCTGAAAGGTTACCTTGGGACGCCAGCCCAGTTCTCTCCTGATCTTCGAAGAATCGCCCATCAGATAATCCACTTCCGTTGGCCGCAAATACCGTGGATCGGTCTCAACTACACTTTTCCAGTCCAGCGCGCATCGATCTGCCGCAGTCTCCAGAAACTCGCGCACCGAATGCGATTCGCCGGTCGCCACCACATAATCGCCGGCTTGGGGCGCCGCGAGCATCATCCACATGGCTTCCACGTAATCCGCCGCATGGCCCCAGTCGCGCCGGGCATCCAGATTACCCAGAAAAAGCTTCTCTTGCAGCCCCAGTTTGATCCGCGCCAGCGCCCGCGTTATTTTGCGCGTGACAAATGTTTCGCCGCGCCGCTCGGATTCATGATTGAACAGAATGCCGTTCGAAATGAACAGCCCGTAGGCCTCGCGATAATTGACGGCGTACCAATGCGCGGCCACCTTACTGACCGCATACGGGCTGCGCGGATAGAACGGAGTAGCTTCACTTTGCGGCGGTTTGGAAGCGCCGAACATTTCCGACGACCCGGCCTGATAGAAACGTATCTGCTGCCCGGTGTTTTGGACGTAGTCGCGCACCGCATCCAGCAAACGCAACGTCCCGATTGCCACCACGTCACCCGTGTACTCCGGTTGATCGAAGCTCACCCGCACGTGAGATTGTGCCGCGAGATTGTAGATTTCCTGCGGCTGCACCTTTTCGATTACGTGGCGCAGCCCGGACCCGTCGGTAACATCGCCGTAATGCAGATATAAGCGCGCGCTTTGCTCATGCGGATCGGCGTAGATCGAGTCCAACCGCTCGGTATTAAAGGTGGAAGCGCGCCGCACGATGCCGTGTACCTGATATCCCTTGGCCAGCAGAAAC
>DASYNU010000189.1:0-5954 GCA_036008345.1 Bryobacteraceae bacterium | reverse complement strand
AAGTAGTGATCGGCGTCACGGTTGCGATTCTTTAGGCGCCGCCGTTCCGGCGACGCCGTTGTTCGGTTATTCGGTTATTCGGTTGTTCGGTTCGGCCTTTTGGGGCGCTCTGTTCTTATCGGCTACTTGCTACGGCTCCGTGGCTGCGCTGGGACGCGGTGAAATCGGTCAGGAAATCGAGTTGTTTTTTGTGCAGCGCGTTTTTGGCCACGATGTTGTCACCGAATTCCAAGTAATTCTCCTGGTCTTCGGTGAAGGCCGGCCATGCGGTCAGGCCCGGACCGTTCGGGTCACCCGTCTTTGCAAAGCGAACCCAAGCCGGACTCATAGCCTTGGAAAGGCGAGCGTCGACATCGTTATAGGTATCGGCATCCACCGAAAAATCGCCAATAAAGCTCACGGTGGTTCCATAGACGGAATCGGGGAGCGTCCCGAAAACGTAGGGGATTTCGGATCCGTGGAAACTGCCCCACTTCAGCCGGCGGCCCACGCCATTCACGCGCGTGAACTGATACTGGAACACTTTGCGCTGCCCCTTCGACGCCGCGCGCAGCACGGATCGCGTTCCATGCAGAAACTCGTAGTCGCCGGAAGCCAGCGCTGCCGCGGCGTAAGCTTCGGCATCCGTGGATGCCGGGTAAAGGGCCAGCAGGCCATCGGTCTGGGAGCCAAATGTCTTCCCGGCAAACTTGCGGAGATCCGCCAGATTGTGGACCGGCGGCCCACCGAGGAGTGTGCCTTCGTCAGCGTTGGTACCGGCGATCAAGCCGACATGCGCAAACTTGCCCGCCGCGAACAGCCGCGCCGGATCATCCGGCAGCACTACGCCATCCACCACCGGTACGTATGCTTCGCCCTTAGCGCCTTTATCGCCACCCATATCCGGAAGTCCCAACATTTTGATGATGTCGGCCATGCTCTTCGATCGGAGCGTGGTCAGATCGCCCTGAGCCTCGCCGAACTTCTCCATCGGAATCCGCCCATACCAGGACTCTTTGAGATGGCTGATTGGATTGAACATTCCCCAGGTGCTTTCGGCGATCACCTTTTGGAACAAGCCCTGCGCCTGTGGCACCACCATCAAGAGGCAAACCGCGGTGCCGCCCGCCGATTCGCCAAAAATGGTCACGTTGTTCGGATCACCGCCGAATGAGGCAATATTTCGCTTCACCCATTCGAGCCCGGCTACCATATCCAGCAGTCCGTAATTTCCAGAGACGCCTTGCGGCGACTCTTTGCTGAGCTCGGGATGCGCCAGGAATCCGAAAATTCCTAACCTGTAATTGATGCTCACGACCACCACGCCCTCGGTAGCCAGTGTTTCCCCATCATAAGCGCTTTGCGAGCTCGCACCGAGGACGAATCCGCCGCCGTGAATCCACACCATGACCGGGAGTTTTTCGGAAGCCGAGTGCGCCGGAGTCCAAACGTTTAGCCCCAGACAATCTTCGCTCTGCGGACCCGGGACGAACTGGAATTGCGGGCACATGGCGGGGAAGGTTTTGGCGATCCGAATCCCTTTCCAGGGATTGACTGGCTGCGGCGCTTTCCAGCGCAGGTTGCCCACGGGCGGTGCGGCGAAGGGGATACCTTTGTAGGAACGAACTGCGGTACCGCTGCCGGAAACCCAGCCGGAATCGATCTTGACTACCGTTTCGAGACCGGACGTTGCGGCAAACGTAGCCGAAATTGAGAGCAGCGCGGCAATCGGGAGCTTCATGTAATGATCATACAGCGTCCGGCGTGGAGTTATCATCGAAGAGAGGCTGTAAGTGAAAGCTCATATCCTGGCCGCGGTCATTCTCGTTGGAACAACCACCGCTTTCGCTCAGTTCGGCCCGCAGCCCGGCGATTCGCGGGTGCACGCGGGGCAGCCGCACCGCTTTTTCCCGGGCGTGTTTCCGTGGTTCCTCGGGGATTACGATTATGGCTACGAGAATTACGCGCCTGCGCAGAATGTAGTGGTTGTGCAGCAACCGCCTATGTACGTCCTGCTACCGACGGAGCCGAGTGTTCCACCGAAATCGGAGATTCATGAATACCATCAACCCGGCGCGGCGGACCAGGAACAGACGTTTGCGATTGTGCTGAAAGATGGCTCGGTGCTATCGGCGGCCGCTGTGACTGCCCAGAATCGCGGACTATACTTTGTCCAGCCGGACGGCGCTCATCGATTGGTGTCTCTCGACGCCGTGGATCGCGAAGCGACCGCGCGAGCGAACCGGGAGCGCAAGCTCCAACTACAACTTCCGCCAGCGCAGTAGCGGCAGCCTGCGGCTTTCTCTGACCGGCGTCTCGACGATTCGCCCCATGAATCCAACACTATCGAACAAGTCGCGGTAGCAGTGGAGGCATGGGCGCTGCCGACGGCAAAGCGGGTTCTTGTGAGCGCATTGATGCCGGCGCAATACCCCGGAATACACCGCGAGACTCGCCAAGGCCACAAGGAGGATCGTCGTCATGACATCATCTCGCGGTGCAAGCCCGAACCGATGGGTTAGGAGGACGCATCGGATCGGGCGCCTAAGCAGCCCCCCACTCAAATGGCTGCTGCCAATCTATCGGCGCAAATGCCTCCGCTCTACAGGTTCTCGCTCCATCTTTGCGATCATGGATGGGACTATGCGACATCGAATACTTGCCGGGATCGGCGTCTTAGTACTTTCGTCACATCTGAGCGCGCACCAGCCGGACGCCGCAACACGATCGCTGGCGCGAGACGTTTTTCAACAGTTGATCGAGATCAACACCACCGATTCCGCCGGAAGTACCACGGTCGCCGCCCAAGCCATGGCCAAGCGTTTGCTGGACGCGGGATTCCCAGCCGCCGATGTGAAAGTTCTGGGGCCGAACGATCGCAAAGGCAACATGGTGGTTCGGCTGCATGGAACCGGCGCTCGCAAGCCTATCCTGATCATCGGGCATCTGGATGTTGTCGAAGCCCGCCGCGAGGATTGGACCACCGACCCGTTCCAGTTCGTCGAGAAAGAAGGTTACTTCTACGGCCGCGGCACCCAGGACATGAAGGTAAACGATGCCATTCTGGTGGTTACGCTGATGCGGTTCCAGCGGGAGGGTTACCAGCCGAATCGCGACATCATTCTGGCTCTCACCGCCGACGAAGAGGGCGGTTCCTTCAATGGCGTGGATTGGCTTTTGAAGAACCACCGCGATCTCATCGAGGCCGGATTCGTTCTGAACGCCGACGCCGGGGGCGTCCTAACTGAGAAGGGAAAGCCCATCGATGTTGAGGTGGAGGCGACCGAGAAACTCTATGCGGATTTTGAGCTGACCGCGAAGAATCCGGGCGGCCACAGCTCATTGCCCGTCCCCGATAACGCCATTTACCACATCGCGGATGCGCTGGGGCGCCTGGAGCGGTCGCCATTTCCCTTCGAGCTGAATCCGGTGACTCGGGCCTATTTTGAGCAGTTATCGAAAGTGGAAAGCAAACAGACCGCGGCTGACATGCGAGGCATCCTACAAACGCCGCCGGACGCGGAAGCCATGGCACGTCTTTCCAAAGATCCGCACTACAACGCGACGGTGCGCACCACCTGCGTCGCCACGCGGCTGAATGCCGGTCACGCTAACAATGCTCTGCCGCAGACCGCGCGAGCCGTGGTCAACTGCCGGATCCTGCCGGGGCATTCGGCGGAGGAAATCCGGCAGCAACTGGTCCGCACGTTTGCGGATTCCAAGTTAACTGTTCGCTTTCTCGATCCGGCAACCGGCGAGCCAGTTGAGCACGCTCCCGAGAAACAGTCGTTTTCTCCCATTGCACCGCCGCCTGAAGTCTTCAAACCACTGGAGCATGTGGCGGATGAAATGTGGCCTGGAGCTCCGGTGGTGCCGGATATGGAAAGCGGCGCATCCGACAGTATCTATACGGTTGCGGCGGGGATGCCGAGCTACGGAATCTCGGGGATCGCGCTGGACCACGATGATATCCGCGCGCACGGCAAGGATGAACGGGTGCGGGTCAGTTCGTTTTATGACGGCGTGGAGTTTTACTACAGGTATTTGAAGGCATTAACCTCGCGGTAACCCGACTCCCTCGCGGTGGCGGCTCGGTTTGGCAGCGCGAAGGGTCCGGGAAGCGGCTTGCGTCTGATGGTCCGGAACTCGTAACGAGCGAACTCAATGGCGAAAGCCGACGGTTCGGAACGGATCACCCTGCCGTCGGTGACGAGCTGCAGAGGAATGGTAGATTCCAGCAGTGACGGCCAGTCTACTTGCACTTCCATGCGGAATCCGGGTTTGATCTCATGCTGGCATGTCACCAACAAGCTACCGCTGCTCAAATTGACCGTCAATCCAATACCCGAGAGCTGGACTTTTTGGTCTAACGTACGGTAACGGGCGGGGAGCTGGACCGGGTAACGCGCCCGTAATCTTCGCTCAACTCTGAGTGTTGCAACAGAACCTTCCACTGAAGCGACCTCCACTGATGTGTAGATGGGGGTGGGTGGCCGATCGTTTCAGGGGCTAGTGGATTTACCAGTTAATCTTCATTCACCCATGACTGGCTCGTAAGCCTCGTCGGGGCGGGCGCGGAGATTGGGATTACGCATCAGGATGCGCGCGCAGGTATTCCAGCGCAGCAAAGCGTCGTCGTTGCCTGGGGGGCGCAAGGCGCCGGCCGATTCGTAGAGATGCATGGCTTGGCGGAAGGCATCGTAGGCGGCGAAGACTGCATTGGGCGAACCTTTGCGGAGTTGAGCATGCGCCAGCCGTTCCCAGATGATGCCGGCGTAATAGTGCTGCTCGTACTCACTTTTCAAGCGGGGCAGCAGCTCGCGGGCTTTGCCGGCACTGGCGCCGTGGCCGAACTGATCCGTGAGCGCGAGCAGCAACATCACGAGCGCGTGCTGATTTTCCGGATCGATATGCAGAACATCCAGGCAGATGCTTTCGGCGAGCGACGGCTCATTCAAGAGCCGGTAGCGCTCGGCTTTCTCCAGAGCCTCGCCAATACCGGCGGCTGAAATGGGTTTGAGATCGAATTGCATGGCTACTACCGCGGGCTGAAGACGCGGAATAATCTGCCGAGCGGATCGAAAAACCGGTCCACCACCCGCTCCTTTAATGGAATGATCGCATTGTCGGTGATGGTGATGCTTTCCGGGCAGACTTTGGTGCAGCACTTGGTGATGTTGCACAAGCCGATGCCGTCGGTTTGGCGCAAATCTTCCAGGCGGTCTTCGGTATCGAGCGGATGCATTTCGAGCGCGGCGGTATAGACCAAGAAGCGCGGGCCGATGAACTCGGAGTGCATGTGATGATCGCGCAATACGTGGCAGACATCCTGGCAGAGGAAGCATTCGATGCATTTGCGAAATTCCTGCACGCGATCGACATCAGATTGCGCCATGCGCCAGGTGCCATCGGGGGCGTCCGGCTTGCGGGGGTTGAACTTTTTGATTTTCTTCTTGACGTCAAAATTCCAGGAGACATCGGTGACCAGATCCTTGAGGAGCGGGAAGGCCTTCATGGGCTGGACCGTGATGGGTTGATCGAGCGGCAAGGTATTGAGGCGCGTCATGCACATAAGTTTGGGCATGCCGTTAATTTCGGCCGAGCATGATCCGCACTTGCCGGCTTTGCAGTTCCAGCGGACGGCGAGGTCGTTGGCCTGGTGGGCTTGGATGCTGTGGATGGCGTCGAGCACCACCATGCCGTCGGTGATTTCGGTGGTGTAGTCGGTGAAGTGGCCGTTGGTTTGGTCGCCGCGCCAAATTTTGAAGGTTGCGGTTGCCATTAGAATCTCGGGGAGGAATTCAGAATCCAGAATCCAGGAGTCAGAAGGGAGGTGGCTTCGCGTTCTTTATTCTTCACTTCATTTCCTCGATTACTTTTTTCAGTTCGTCGGTCATGGGGGGCAGCGGTTCGCGGGTCACTGTCATTTCGCCGTCTTTGCCTTCGCGGACGATTAGATTGAAGCTGCCGTAGGT
>DASYNU010000188.1:0-45491 GCA_036008345.1 Bryobacteraceae bacterium | reverse complement strand
TCCACCGGCTGCACCATTGGCACCAACGTGGTGTCATCGTTTGTGGATTATTCGAGCGGAACCTTTGGAGCAACAGAGTTGCCCCCGAGCGCCGTTTCGATCCAGCCGTCCGGAGGAACTGCTAATCCCATGTTGGCGTTCACTGTCAACGAACAAACCCCACCGTTTTTGGAAACTTTCTTTACGTACCAGATCTCCGGCAATCCTTATACTCAAAGTCAAATTGGTCTATCGAAATCGTCGGAGACCGTCGATGGAGCGGTCACTGACATTCAGAATATCTGCGAGGGCGGCGTCTTCGGCCCGGACGGGGTGGATGGTTGTCCCGGGATGTCTGATTCGCTGCTCACGTTGGATGGCGTTCAGAACACCGACAGCGCCACCCTGCTAGCCCCATCGTTTCTCGACGTCACAGACGACTTCACACTAGACCCGGGCACAGCCGGATCAGCGTCGGGTGGAGTCTTCACTGACCAATTTACAGCCAGCACCACGGTGCCTGAGCCAAGAATGACCATCTTGCTCGGTGCGATTGGGTTCGCTCTAGCGGCAACCCGCAAGCGCCGCTGAAGATAATCTGCGTTCTTTCAAACTAGGAGGAAACCCCCATGACTCGTGGGAAAGCAGTTGTCAGTACCATTCTTACCGCATTTCTGGCCGTTCCTGTTACGAACCTCGAAGCAGGCCATCGGGATGCGCCCATTGTGTCGCTCGATCAAAAAGCGAACGTCACCGATTTTTTTGCATTCGTCAGCTATGACGATCCGACGAAGGTGACATTCATCATGAATGTGGATCCTTTCCTCGAGCCCGGCAACGGACCGAATTACTTCCCATTCGATCCTGCGATTCAATATTCAATCAACATCGACAACAACAACACAGCGCTGGCGGACATCAGTTTCCAGTTCCAGTTCACGACGGAGATTCGAGCGCCAGGGGTCTTTGTTGGATTCGTCGGAGCCGGCGCCGGTATTACCGCTCCCCTCAACTCGCCCCCGCCCGTGGCCCCGGGAACGCCAATTATTCCGCCCGCCATTACGGCGCTAGATGGACCTGGCGCGGCGGGCCTGAGCCTTCGGCAGCACTACACCGTAACGATGGTCAAGGGGGGCGTCTCCACCCCTCTGGTGAATCAAGCGGGCGGTTCTTTGTATGCCGTTCCCTCGAACGTGGGTCCGCGCACCATGCCCAACTATCCGGCGCTCGCGGCCCAGGGAATTTACAACCTGGGCAATGGCATTCGCGTGTTTGCAGGAACCGCTGACGATCCATTTTTCAGCGATCTAGGCGCCCAATTCGACTCTCTCAATTTCCGGGTCGCCGCGGGTGCCGGTGTCCTGAGTGCTGCAGCAGATGCGGACGATCACACGAATCTCGCGTCCGATTACCTTTCGGGCTACAACGTAAATACGATTGCCATTGAAGTCCCGATTACGATGTTGACTAAGACCGGGACCCAGCTTGCAGCGACGAGTCCCAACGCGACCATTGGCGCCTGGGCCACTACCGCGCGCCAGCGTACCCTGGTTCTGCGCGCTCCGCTCCCCCCCGTAGCTAGCGGCAGCTTTTCACAGATCCATCGAATGGGAAATCCCCTCATCGACGATTTGATAATCGCCACCGGATCGAAGGACTTGTGGAGCATGAGCCAGCCAGTGAACGACTCTCAATTTGCCTCCTTCTATTTGGATCCGTTATTCGCCCGGGTCTTGAATGCAATCTATGGAATTACTATCCCTGCACCGCCTCGCACGGATCTTCTCCTGTTGATTGCTTATGAGCCCCCAATCGCTGCGCCGGGAACACCTGCCGGCCCTATCGCTGACATGCTGCGTCTCAATACCGGTGTTCCTCCCACTCTGGAGGGGAGCCGGAGGAGATTGGGTCTGCTTGCGGGCGATAGCGCGGGATATCCAAATGGCCGGCGCGTCTCAGACGACGTCACCGATATCACGCTGCGATTGGCGGCGGGAATTCTTGCAGGTTCACAATTCAACTACCCCCTCGGCGACGGTGTTAACACTAATGATGTGTCTTTTCAGGAGACGTTCCCCTACGTGGCGTTGGCCCAAAGCGGACGCCAGCGCCGCCACATCGATCCGGGCGAGGCGGGTTGCACGCAAAGCGCCGGTGCCGCCTGCCCGACTAACTAACTTGGGACGCGCTAGGGTCCGGGGATCACAGCTTGTTCAGATCGATCCCCGGATCTAATCGCTCATCCGATCGCAGCAGTTCATCCCACGTCAACTCGCGGCCATGGTACGCAGCCTCGCGGCCCAGCATCGCCGTCAGCGCCGACTCCACTCCGAGCGCTGCCTGATTGTGGAGCTTACCGCTCGCTACGCTTTCTATGAATGCCTTCTGCTTTTCGGGATCGGCTTGCGCCAGGTTATCCGAGAACGAACCGCTGGCTGAGAATTGTCCATCTGCGGCCGGTTTGTCGCTGTCACCTCCGCCCCACAGCCATTTCTCTTCTCCCCATATGCCCAGCGCTCCCGAGTAAGGCGATTGGGATGAGCCTCGCGTTCCAAAGAACCGTTCGTTTACGTCAAATTGCGATTTGCCGAACTGCGTGGAGTTGAAGCTGACATCCACGTTGTTGGGATATTGAAAAACCACATCGAAATGCGAGTAGCACGTATCGTTCGGGAAGTTGCGGCCGTTCCTTCCACCGCGCCCGGTCGCCTTCACCGGATGTCCCTGTAACACCCAGTTGCAAATGTCGATGGCGTGGATATTCTGCTCCACGATGATGTCGCCAGAGATTACGCGATCCTGAATCCAGTTGCGTAGACGCGACTCCGGCTGCGCCGAATCCGGATAATTGAGCGCAATGCGGGGACAATAGTAATGAGCCGCCCCGGCAGCGATTTCACCCAACCCGCCCGCATGAATGCGATTCACCAATTCGACATAGGGCGGCGCCATGCGAATCTGGAAGCCCACGTCCAGGCTCACCTTTCCTTCCGCCTTCTTGCCGATTTCAAGAACCCGGCGGGTGCCTGGGACGTCAATTGCCACGGGCTTTTCGCAGTAAACATGCTTGCCCGCGTCCACGGCCGCCGCCAGATGCTGTACGTGGAAGTAGGGCGGCGTGGCGATGACCACGGCGTCAATTTCCTTCGACTCGAGGATCTGCTGATAGGCGTCGGGTCCCAGGAATGTCCTTTGGACGCCTGGCTGGCCTTTCGCCGATGAGAGCTGATCTACTTTCTGCTTGGCTTTGTCCAGCCGGTCTTGAAACATGTCCGCCAGCGCAGTGACGCGCGCATCCGTATTTTTCAGGATGGTTTCCAGGTGCGTAGTACCGCGCCCTCCGCAGCCCAGCAATCCTATGCGCACCGCCGAGTTCGCCTGCAGGCCGCGCACCACTTGAGGTTTCAAAATGGTGAACGCAGCCGCGCCCGTTGCGGCCGTCAGGAATCTGCGGCGGCCCATGTCTTCGCTATTCATTATTAGTCTCCCTCAGCCTATTACTTTTTCTAAGTACGCCTTCGACGCGAGGATATCCTCGGCCTGCTTCGCTCCGCTAATCTCGCGCTCAATCGTCAGCGGATTCTTGTAACCCACCTTCTTCAGCAACCCGATTATCACGGGAAAATTCACTTTCCCCTGGCCAATCGGAACCTCGCGGCCGAGTTGCTTAGGCTCGGTAGGATACAAGCCGTCCTTGGCGTGTATACCCATAATATATGGTCCCAGTAACTCCACCGCATCCACCGGGTTCGCTTTTCCGTAAAGAATCAGATTGGCCAAGTCGAAATTGACTCCGACGTTGTCCAAACCCACGTCCTTGATTGCACGAACCAGAGTGATGGGCGTCTCCTGCCCGGTTTCACAACGAAACGTCTGCCCGTTGTCCTTGCAGTATTGTGCCACCGCACGGATGGCCTCCACGCTTTCGGTGTACACCGGGTCGTTAGGATTCTCCGGCAGGAACCCGCAGTGCGTCTGCACGCCCGGGATGCCCGCCTTCTTGGCGAAATCCGAAACCTGTTTGATGCGGGCGATACGCGCCTCGCGGGACTTGCGCGGCACCAGGCCGATAGTCTCCGGCCCTTTGTAGAAGTCATAAATTTCGGGACCCGGGCCGCCAGCGATTGCGGACGTCACCTCCACGCCGTACTTCTCCAACGCCGCTCGCAGTTCTGCGGCCGAGGCATCATCGAACACGCCGATCGACAACTGACACGTTGGAAATCCGAGATCGTGTACGCGCTTGATGACGCCGTCGGGATTCTTGGAAAGGCCGGTGACCACGCCCAACCGCATTGGTTTCTTATCCTGTGCTCGCGCTACCGCTCCGAGTGCCGTTACGGCAGTCGCCGCTTGCAACATTTGCCGCCGGTTGAAGAATGTCTGCATCAGAGTTAGTGTATCGCGGCAGTGGGGCAGGATGGCATCCTGCGCGCGGTTGCCAACCGCGCATTCGAGCGCCGACTATCAATCGGCGCTCAGGTTTGCCAACCTGCTCCACAGCGCGGCATCATTAAGAGAGCTATGCGCACCATGTTGCTTGCCGTCTTGCTCGCGCTTTTGGCCGCAGCCTCTCTAACCGCCCAAACCACCAGCGGCTGGAAGCTCATCTGGAACGACGAATTCAACGCCCCCGCCGGTACGCTCCCCAATCCCGCGAACTGGAACTACGACCTCGGCAACAACGGCGGTTGGGGGAACGGTGAGGCAGAAGTCTACACCAACTCGCCCAACAACGTTTTTCAGGATGGCAAAGGTAATCTCGTCATTCGCGCCATTCGCGATAGTTCCGGCAATTTCACATCGGCGCGGCTGCAAACCGGCGCTCCAGGCGCTTCTACGCAAACCACCGATCTGAGCTGGCAGTTCGGTCGAGTTGAAGCCAGGATCAAGCTTCCCTTCGGCCAAGGCGTGTGGCCGGCGTTCTGGATGTTGGGCGAGAACATCGGCACGGTGAGCTGGCCCCAATGCGGCGAAGTGGACATCATGGAGAATTTTGGAACCTTCAACAACAATCTCTCCATCAACAACGGCACCGCGCACGGGCCAGGCTACTCCGGCGGAAACGGTATCACCGCAGCTTACACGCTGCCCCTTGGCGAGACTGTCTCGGACGATTTTCATGTGTACGCCATCGAGTGGTCCCAGAATTCTATTGAATTTTTCGTCGACGGCGCATCGTATCACCATGTAACGCCCGCATCTCTACCTACAGGGACGCAGTGGGTCTTCAATAATCCCTTCTTCATTCTCTTGAACCTGGCCATCGGCGGGCCCAACACTTTTCTCGGCACGCCCGATCCAAACGCGCCATTTCCCGACCAGGAAATGCTGGTGGATTACGTCCGCGTTTATCAGCCGGCTGGCATCACAACGGCCACGCCGGTGATCACGCCCAGCGGCGTGGTGAACGCGGCATCGTATCTGGGAGAGATTTCTCCCGGCAGCTTGGCAAGCGTGTACGGAAACAATTTCGCGAATGCCAACGTTACGGATCACCCTCCCGCTGCGCCCGACTTTCCCACCAAGTTTGACAACGTAACAGTGAGCGTGGACGGTGTGAGCGCTCCACTGGTCTACGTCTCCGCGACACAAATCAATTTCCAAGTGCCCTGGGAAACGAAGCCCGGCTTGGCCGTAAATATTAAAGTCACGCGCAACGGTGTGGACAGCAACATCGAACCCGTCACTATTGCGGCGGCTGCATCGCCATCCATGTTCCTCAACGATTTCACGAACGGCATCGCCTGGGTCACTGGAGCCGGATGCACTGGCGAGTGTGCCGTCACCGCCGGCATGCAGTACCAACTCTGGGCCAACGGATTGGGACCGAAAAATTCTCCGCAACTGGACGGCGTGCCGGCCGTATCCACCGGATCGCTGAAATCGCTCGAAGTGCCCGGCAGTCCGGCTAGTTGCCGGTTGACCATCGGCGGCCAATCCGCAGTAGTGGACTATTGCGGCGCGGCGCCCGGATTGATTATCGACCAAGTCAACTTCACGTATCCATCCGGAATTTCAACCACGGCTCCTTATGTGGATGCCACCCTCACCATCGGCGGCGCTACCGGCCGATTCCGATTGCCGACGCCAGCGGCTGCCACTTCCGATCAACGTGCCGATCAGTTGCTGGCGCAGATGACGCTGGATGAAAAGTTCCAGCTAGTGGCCGGCGCCGGTGGACCGGTGACCAACATCCCGACGTTGCCGCGTGGCGCTGGAGGCTTTATCCCAGGCGTTCCGCGGCTCGGCATTCCCGATCTCTATTTTTCCGACGGAAGCGTAGGGGTTGCCAATGGCCAGGCGCCCGCCACGGCACTGCCGTCGTCTATTGCTAGCGCCGCCAGTTGGGACCTGGATCTCGCCTATCAATACGGAACGGTAATCGGCGCAGAAATGCGTGCCTACGGGCTCAACGTGAATCTCGGCGGCAATACCAATCTCATCGGACGCGAGCCGCGCGATGGCCGCACTTTCGAGACTAAGGGCGAAGATCCCTTACTGGCCGGTAGCATTTCCGCTGCTCATATTCGTGGAACTCAGGATCAACATATCATCGGAGGGCTGAAGCACTTCGCCTTTAACGATCAAGAAACCGGGCGCACTTTCGCCAATGTGGAAATTGACGAACGCGGCGGGCGCGAGAGCGACTGGTTAGCATTCGAGATCGCTCTGGATGAATCGAACGTCCAGTCGGTGATGTGTTCCTACAACCTCATTAACGGCGTCTACGCGTGCGAGAATCCGCATTCTTTGACCGATGTACTCAAGGGCGACTGGGGTTTCCAAGGGTTCGTGATGTCGGATTGGTGGGCCACGCACAGCACCGTTGCGGCCGCTCTGGCCGGTCTTGATCAGGAGCAGCCCGATAGCGCCTTCTTCTCGAATCTTCCGCAAGCAGTTGCGGACGGCCAGGTGCCACAGTCGCGCATCGATGATATGGTGCACCGTGTTCTACGCGCGATGTTTGAAGTGGGGCTGATGGACCATCCCGAGTCCCTTGGCCCTGTGGATACTGTCACCGATCAAGCCGTGGCGCAAAAGGTGGAAGAGCAGGGAGCCGTGCTGCTCAAGAATTCCCTCGGTCAACTTCCACTCAATGCTTCCACCGTGGGTTCCATCGCAGTGATCGGTTCGCATGCGGATGTCGCCGTTATTTCGGGCGGTGGTTCCGCGCAGGTTCATCCCACTGGCGGACCCGCTCTAACCGAAGGCTATCCATGCCAGCCATGCTGGGCGCAGGTGATTTGGGATCCGTCTTCGCCATTGAAAGCCATTCAGGCCACCGCGCCCAACGCGACCGTGAAATTCGACCCGGGAACGAATGCCGCCAGCGCAACGTCGCTAGCCGCTTCGTCATCCGTTGCGATTGTGTTCGTCAGCCAGTGGGCGAGCGAAGGCATGGATCTGCCCAGCCTCAATTTCACGGATGTGATTCACAGCACGCCCATCGATCAGGACGCGTTGGTCGCTGCAATAGCCGCGGCTAATCCACATACTATCGTCGTGATGGAAAATGGTGGCGCGCAGGTGATGCCATGGCTCGGTGCGGTGAGCGCGGTTTTGGAAGCGTGGTTTCCGGGACAGCGCGGTGGCGAAGCGATCGCCAATATTCTGTTCGGTGCCGTGAACCCGTCGGGAAAGCTGCCCATTACATTTCCGGCCAGTGTTTCAGATCTGCCGCATCCCGAGATCGCTGGATCGCCCAATGTGAGCACGCCGTTTCCCGTGGCTTATTCCGAAGGACTGTTAGTGGGCTACAAATGGTACGACGCCAAGCACATCACGCCAGCATTTCCTTTCGGCTTCGGCTTGTCCTACGCCACGTTTTCATTCTCGAATTTCAATGTCGTCAATAGCCAGGTGACGTTCGACGTGGTGAATACCGGTTCCGTGTCTGGCGCCGAAGTTGCGCAGGTTTACGTTGCCCTGCCGGCCAGCACGGGAGAGCCCCCCAAGCGCCTGGTTGGATGGCAGAAAGTCTTCTTGCAGCCCGGCGCGCAGCAACACGTGGCAATCGGAATCAGCGCGAATGATCCATCGCATCCCCTGTCGTGGTGGGATGTCACATCCAGCAGTTGGCAAACTGCGGCGGGCGACTACCCAGTGTATGTCGGCAATTCATCCAGCGCAGCGAATCTAACGCTGGCTGGGACAATTCATGTTGGATCATAAATCGAAAGCACCGGTCGCTTACGCTCGCGGCTCAGTAACGATCGTTCGTAACCGGAAAGCACCGGTCGCTTACGCTCGCGGTTCAGTAACGATCGTTCGTAACCGAACCGCGACCGTGAGGGAGACGGTGCTTTTCCCACGCGTCTTTCTTCAATAAATCCGATCGCCCGGAAGGGTCGACTTCAGCACACCATTCTCAGCCGATAGCTTGTACTCCAGCCCGCCACTCCCGGTCCAGGATTTCAGGTTGAACGTTCCCGCTGCCGCAGTCACTCTGTACACTGAAATATTCCGGTAGGTAAGCGGGGCATTCGGCACACATTGCTCAGGCGATCCTGGGGTTCGAAGAAAATAAGCCGCACCCACTCCGGTTACTCGAGCACTGCCATCCGCCTCCACAAGAACCGCTGTCTTTTCGTCGATCCCAATCCCAAAAGGCGCTGGCGTCCGGCCATCCCCAGCGATTCGGGCGAGAAAAACGATCAGCCGCCCCATGCGGTCGCGCGCCACGAAATGACTATCGGTGATTTTGCCATCGAGCAGCGGCACATGCAGGAAATCGCGGGTGATGGTCACCTTCTCGTCAAAAGGATTAGCCAGCGCCTCGCTCGATTTCACGGTGTCCTTCAACGCCGCGAAGCTGTATTCGCCCAGAACGGCCAAGCCCGCGCTGGTACCGCCCACCGGCACACCCTTCCCGATAGCCGAGTTGATGGCGTCCTCAACCGGCGTGCCCTGCCAGAAATTTACGTAATTATCCTGGCTGCCACCGGCGATGAACACGGCGGCCGCCGCCCGGATCTTTTCGGCCACGGAGGGCTGGCCGGCTTGCTGGCGTGAGGCAACAATGAGGGTCTCTACCGAACTCACGGCCGGGCACAGTTTCTGGATGTAAGAATTGTAGGCATCCGTACCCGACGCGCGCAGCACGACGAAGTTGCCGCCGCCCGCCTGATCGCACATCCACCGAAACGCCGCATCCTGATCCTGGCCGCCGCCCATCAATGCAAATCCGGAAGCCGCGACGCCCAGGGAAGGACACAGCCAGCTCGCGCATAGAACTCCGCGGAAAATCCACTCAATTTGCATCATCTGGAATAGACGTGAGTTGGGTACTATTTTTCGATCACAATCGACGCTACGTATGCCATAATATAGCGTACCGAGCGTTCATTAGGGACCGGTAGGGGGTGCCTGGTTCTCGGGTGGCCCTACTTCTGCCCCAACTCTAGGGAAGCATGCCACTCGAATGTGCCGTTTGCCATACCAGCAACCCACCGGGATCTTTGGCGTGCGTTAACTGCAGCAATCCCATGGCTTCGGTGGAGCCGTTGGACGACGCCACTGCGGTAGATATCCCCTTCAGTCGTGATGAGTCTCCCGATGGTTCTCTATCCCCTGGAACGCTGTTAGCGGACCGCTACGAAATCCTGAAGATGCTGGGCGAGGGCGGCATGGGCGCGGTGTACAAGGCCATGGATCGCGAGTTAGACCGGATCGTGGCTTTGAAAGTCATCCGCAGCGAACTGGCCGACAAGCCGGACATCTTGCAGCGCTTCAAACAGGAATTGATTCTGGCGCGTCTGGTGACGCATCGCAACGTCATCCGCATCTTCGATCTGGGCGTGGCCGGCAACGTGAAATTCATCACCATGGACTTCGTGGAGGGCCGGGACCTGAAAAGCGTGATCACCGAGCAGCGCAAGCTACCCGCCGCCAAAGCCTGCGATATCATTCGTCAGGTTTGTCTGGGTCTCGAAGCCGCGCACAGCGAAGGCGTGGTACACCGCGATCTGAAACCGCAGAACATCATGCTGGATTCACAAGGCCGAGTCTACCTGATGGATTTCGGCCTGGCGCGATCCATGGAACTGGTGGGCATGACCAGAACCGGCGCGCTGCTGGGAACTCCCGCCTACATGTCGCCGGAGCAGGCCAAGGGCGAAAAAGTGGACGCCCGCACGGATCTGTTTTCGCTCGGCGTGATTTTTTACGAGCTGGTAACCGGCGTCCTGCCATATAAAGCTGACACCATGATGGCGACTCTGATCAAGCGAGCCAAAGAGCCTCCGGTCCCACCCAACCAAGTTGAGCCGTCCATACCGCCGGCGGTCAACGAAGCGATCATGAAGTGCCTCCAGATTAAAGTGGAGCGCCGTTATCAGCATGCCGGAGAAATTCTCGCCGATCTCGGCTTCACTTCGGCGTTGCAAACGTCCACCGTGCAATCGTCTGTGATCGCCTCGCAATCTGTGTTCGAAGTGGCGTCCAATTTAACGCCTGGCAGCCAGTTCGGACCGCGTTATCGCATTGAAGCGTTGCTCGGTGAAGGCGGCATGGGCAAGGTTTATAAAGCCTACGACAGCGAAGTGGGCCGCACCGTGGCACTGAAGCTGGTGAAGCCCGAGCTCGCCAGAAATCCCGTTTCCATGGAGCGGCTGAAGCAGGAGTTGCTGCTGGCCAGCCGGGTATCGCACAAGAACATCCTGCGCATTCACGATCTCGGAGATGTCGGTGGGCTGAAGTTTATCTCCATGGCCTATGTGGACGGCAAGGATCTCCACAGCCTCATCGCCAACGAGGGAAAGCTGCCGATCGATCGGGCCGTCGCGATTACGCGGCTGCTTTGTCTCGCGCTTGAAGGCGCCCACAATGAAGGGGTCGTTCATCGGGACCTGAAGCCGCAAAACGTGTTGATGGATTCGAGCGGGCAGGTGTTTGTCTCGGATTTCGGGTTGGCCAAGTCATTGGAAGGCCCATCCACCATGATGACCACCACCGGGGAAGTTCTGGGAACTCCCCGCTACATGTCACCTGAGCAGGCCGAATCGAAATCGGCGGACAACCGTAGCGACTTGTATGCCCTGGGGCTGATTCTTTACGAGATGGTAACCGGAGACCTGCCCTTCGGCAGTGACTCCATCATGCAGACCATGTATCAGCGGGTCACGCAGGATCCCAAAAGCCCGCAGTTGCTAAATCCCGATGTGCCGGACTATCTGTCGGAGATAATCCTGCGCTGTCTGAAACGGGATCCGGAGCAGCGCTACCAGCATGCCCGGGATATTGTGGTGGATCTCGACCGTGGCGCAGGAGCTCCCTCTGACAGCGTTCCGCAGATCAGCGTTGCGCCGGGCAGTCTCCCCCCGGATGCGTCATTCTCGCCTGCTGGTGGCAAGTGGAATCCGGCATTGGTGTGGTCCATCGCGGGAGTACTGGCACTCCTAGCGCTGATATTCGCCGTGCCCCGATCCCGGCAGATGGTTCTCGGGTGGGTGCAAGGCTCTTCGAAATCCACAGCCGGGTTATCCCGCAACGCGAAGTTCGTCGCCATCTTGCCCTTCCGCACCCTCGGGGATGATGCTTCGCTCGACGACGCGGCCAATGGAATTGTGGAAGCGCTCTCCGCCAAGCTCTTTCAACTGAAAGATATCCATCTCGCGTCGCCCGCCGCCGCCGCGAAAGTGAATCCCAAGGACCCCATGACCCAGATCGCGCAATCGTTGGGCGTCAAGCTACTGGTACAGGGCAGCGTCCAAGGCAGTGGCGACCGTATGGCGATTGTGGTGAGTCTGGATGAACCCGCAACGGGCCGCCGCATTTGGAGTCAGCAATTCTCCGGACTGAAGCAGGACTTGCTCACTTTGCAGGATCAGATTTATTCGGGACTCCTCACGGCCTTTGATCTGAAACTCAGCAACGAAGAGCTCGCCAAGAGCACCGGGCACTTCACCGAAAACGTCGGAGCTTACGCACTGTACCTGAAAGGCCGCAGCCTGTTGCGATCCGGCCAGCGTGACGAAAAGAATCTGCAACAAGCTCTGGAGCTTTTCAATGGTGCGACGGTCAAAGATCCCGGCTTCACTCTGGCGTATACCGGAATCGCGGATACCTGCCGCTATCTTTACACCCTGAAGAAGGACGGCACTTGGGCCGTCAAGGGATTGGGAGCTGCAAACCGCGCGCAAGAATTGAACGATACTTTGCCCGAGGTTCATTTCGCTTTGGGCAGCCTTTACACCGCGACCGGGAAAAGCGCGGAAGCGGTATCCGAATTGAAGCGTGCGCTCGAACTTGCTCCCAACTCCGATGATGGATATCTGCGCTTGGGCCGTGCTTATCTCAACATGGGTCAAAAACCGGAAGCGCTGAGCGCGTTTCAGCACGCCATTGACGCCAATCCCTATTACTGGTCCAACTACAACATGTTGGGCGCGGCTTATTTCCAGTTTGGCGATAATGCGCCCGCGCTGAAAGCATTCCAACGCGTCACGGAACTCGACCCCAAGAACCCCAATGGGTGGACCAATATCGGCGCGGTCGCCCTGCATGACGGTAATTGGAATGAGGCGATCACCGCGTTCCGCAAAGCCTTAGAGTTGAAGCCGTCGGTGGAGAGCTATTCCAACCTCGGCACGTCTTATTTCTTTCTCGGAAAGTACGAAGAAGCTCGCGCGAACTTTGCGAAGGCACTGGAGATGAGTCCCAAAGAGGGTGAGCTGGTGGGTTTCCTGGCCGACTGTTACCGCCGGCTGGGGCAGGCTCCCAAGGCGCGGGCAACCTATGAGCAGGCCATCTCACTGGCCTATCAATCCTTGCAAACAAATCCAAGAGATGCGAAATCTCTGGCCGGCCTTGGCGTCTATTACGCCAAGGAAGGGGACACTACCAAGGGTTTGGATTTCATCCGAAGGGCACGGGGCATCGATCCTGAGGATGTTGACTTCCTTTACGACGAGGCGGCCATCAACACGTTGGCAAACCGCATGCCGGAAGCGTTAAGGAGTTTGGAACAAGCGCTCACAAAGGGTTACTCTGTGCGGGCAGTCCTCAGTGATCCAGAGCTGACTCCGCTGCGGCAGCAGCCCGAGTTCCAGACGATGATGCAGAAGTTTCAACCGAAGTCCGGCTCATAGCCGGGGAATTTGGTTAGCGAGCTAAGGCGTTGCGCCGACGCCCGAAAAAGATCGCCAAAGCCAGAAAACCAAACAGCGGGCCTGCATAATGACGCGGTTCCGGAATCGCTGGAATCGGTGTCACGGATCCCGTCGCCGAGGCACCCCAGGATCCGGCGCGGTTGCTGGAGTTGTCCGTTGTTCCGTTGCAGTCTAGCTCCTCCTCCTCGCAATTCTCCAAACTATATTGTCCGCTCGCTACCAACCCGTCTACCGTGCCCGGCGCATATCCGTTCGGGCCGGGGTCGTCAAGGTCCAGCACGAAATTCCCACCCAACGGGACGAGCGGCCCGGGTGTGAGAGTGAAAGCCATCTGTTCGCAGAATTCGGTCGCGGAGGGTTGTCCATCGCACGTGTGGAATAGGATAAAACCAGAACTAAAAGAAGCTAGCTGGCCCGCGCCTGCTGGAATGGTGCCCACCACGCTGAATCCCGACACAGCCAAGGAATCCAGGACATTGATGTCAACGTCAACCGACTGCAGCGGAGATCCAGTGTTATTAGTAAAAACGAAAATACCCCCGCCGGCGGGTGAAAGCTGGATGGGCTGACCGCAGCTTTGGTGCGGCGAGCAGATATCCGTTGCGTCACCTCCGGTAGCCAACAACGCATGCGGATCAAATGGTGTCAAATCTGCCATCGCCGCCGGCGCGAATCCGAACAGAACCAGTGAACTGACTGCCATCAACCGCACGCCGAGTTTTTCCAAGAACATTTTACGCAAGAATTGCCTTTCTTCCAACAACACAGTAGCAAGTCTACAATGGAAGCCCTAGTTTGCCAAGGTCTATATTAAGAAAGTGTTGCAACTTCACCTCAGAGCGCTAGTGATCTAAATTCCAACGAACCAAACGCCCTGTCAATAAGTTACAGGTAGAACCTGAAGCGATCCTTTGATCTGATTAGTAGTACCATTACGGACTTTCACGCTCTCCATCCCAGCGGGAATAATCGCTCCGCCGCTACGTTCTTAGCAATTCGAAAGGCGCTAAGTTTGTCTCGACGCATTATTTACGACCACAATAACGACGGCATCAACCGGCGCGGAATTGGAGTGCATGGCCTGGCCGGCACAGGAGTGATCTGGACGGTCAGCGGCGGCGTGCTCAGCTCGCAGGCTTTCGGTAATAACAATCCGCGCGTTTGGCTCCGCGGCGTTTATGGACGGGCCCGTCCGGCAGTGTACCTGGCTTTGAGTATTCGGATGCCCTCAGGGCTTCGGCACATCACCTGGGACGCGGCCAGAGCTGGATAAAAGCTGGCTGATACGGCGTTCCGGCTAGTGAAACCGGAGAATCCGTGAAAAAATCAAAAGCACCGGTCGCTTACGCTCGCGGCTCAGAAAGAAAGTCTCATGTTCAGAGAGTGTTACCGAACCGCGACCGTGAGGGAGTCGGTGCCGTTGCCGATTTTTTCACAGCTTCTGAGGGAGTCGGTGCCTTTGCCGATATTTTCTCAAGCTTCTCAATGACCCGGTACCGATGCCAGGAACGCACTGACCCCATTCCAAACAATCTGCACCCCAATACAAACCAGCAGAAACGACGTCAGCCGTACGATCACCGTCATGCCTGTCACTCCCAGCATTCGCGCCAACCGGTCCGCGAATCCGTAGCACAGGAAAATGCTCAACGCGATGACAGCCGATCCCACGATCGAGGCAAGGATTGCCAGAATGTTTATTCCGGAATGCGAAGCGTTGGCGCCCAGCGTGACGGCCACCGAAATCGATCCTGGACCCACCGTGAGTGGCAGCGTGAGCGGGTAGAACGCCTGATGAAATATGTCTTGGTGATGCGCGCTGCGATGCATCCCTTCCCTGTCGTCTTCTTCTCGCCGCTTTAGCAGATTCCAGCCGGTGGAGATGACAATCAATCCTCCGCCCACCTGCACCGCCGGCAGCGAAATTCCAAAGAACGCCAGGATGTGTGTGCCGATCAGGTACGAGGCAAGCAGCAGGAAGAAACTATTGATGGCGATCTGCCGCGAGAGCGCCCTCCGCGCAGCCGGCCGGTATTCACGCGTTAGCGAGAGAAAGATGGGGCTTCCGCCGAGTGGATCCACGATGGGGAACAGAGCGCTGACAATGAGGAAAATGTTCCTGGCGGTTTGCATCGCGGTCTATCTCGTGAGTTTCGCATGTCCCGGAGAGTTTCGCATGTCCCCGAGAGTTTCGCATGCTAGGATGGGTACGCGCGTGGGAGACCCAAGGAATACGCTGCCCGAACCGCAAGCCCTGCTTCGAGGCCGGCTGAGAAGATGATGCCCGAAGCGGAGCATTACACGCTGGACTCGACTCTGGACAGCGTGGAAAAGATCGAGCATCTGGTTCTGGAATATGCCCGCCGCGCCGGCTTCTGTGACATCAGCGTGGAACAGATCTCGCTCGCAGTACATGAAACGGCTGCCAATGCTGTGTTTCACGGTAACAAGGAAAACCTCGGGAAAAAGGTTTCTCTCGATATCCAGGCAACCGCGAACCAGCTCAAGATTGTAATCACCGATGAGGGAAACGGATTCGATCCCGCGGAAATTCCGGACCCGCTGGCCCCGGAGGAAATGTTCCGGGAGCGCGGCCGTGGAGTCTATCTGACTCGCGCTTTGATGGACGAGTATCAGGTCAGGTGCGGAGCCAAGGGCGGCAGCGAAGTTACATTAGTGAAGTACTTGAAGCCGCCCGATACATCCGGCGAACACACCTGAACGTCCAGTGTGCCCCCGAATGTTTCCCGAAGTTGGCAACTAGCGTCTTTCTTCGGGTTGCACTGCATCCGCCTGGGCGGCCACTTCAAATAGCAACTCCAGGAAGGCGTCGCTTTGACCCATGAAGAGGTTGTGGCTGATGAACCCCTGAATTGCGGCCATCGCGCCGCCATTTTGGTCCAGAGTCGGCCGGATAATGGAAACCGGCGGCAGACCTGCGCTGAGGAATTGAGATGGCTCAGGCAGGATAAGGTTGGTCTGAAACATCTGACTACCGGCCGCTTGGTCGGCGCCGGATAGTTGCGAATTGTGCTGGTTGGCCGGGTTGTTAAAGTCCGGGAAGGTCAACCCCGTCATCGGATCGCTGACGCCGGCCAGCGGCTGAGCCACGGCGTTGGCGCCTTTGTCGTGCCACAGCGAGAAATGGTCTATCTCCACTCCACCGATGCTGAGCAGAATTCGCAGAACTTCGCGGCTGGTAGCCTTGAGGCACAGGATCGGATAGAGACTCGATCCGCCTTGCTCCACCAATGCAAAGTGAAATCCGGCGGTGTTGGCGATGGCTTGCATCCGGTTCGGTCCGGGTTTTCCGGGCGGTATCGGCACCTGGGTATTGGGGTTGGTGTCGGTGTCGTTTAGAGGAATGGCGGGCTGATTCTTGATAGTAAGCAGCTGCGGAAACGTAGCGCCCAGATCCGGGTTCAGCGTGCTTCGATAGCGGAAATACCAACTGGTATCCACGTTGAGGCTGGTCAAGTTGGTGATCCATCGCGCGCTCTTGTTCGCGCCGGTGGCTTGGCTGCCCTCCAGGACTCTGAATGGACTTAGATCCACGGGTGTTTCGCCCTTGGATGTCAAATAAGCAGCGAGGAAAGCGGCGTGGCTGATCTCATCGTCGGTGTTGTCGGAAATGTACTGAGGCATGTCGCCGTCCAGATTCTGCAGTGCTGCGACATAGGCAGGGTTTCCCGGATTTGGGTTATCGTTGTGATCCACTGCTCCACCCAGCTGGTTGTACTGCTGCCAGAGGTCGGACTCGATAAGTTCCGCGGTCAGCGCGAACTGCAGCAGAGCGGTGTCGCCGGGGTGGAGTTTAGCGGTGGTGGTAGTTGACGTTGCTCCAAAGAGCGCCGCGGCCGGCAGGGCTGCACCCGCGGCGCCGATGCCTTGCAGGAATTTTCGCCGCCGGATAAGGCGTCTCCAGGTTGAATCGAGTTCTTCATTCACCCCGTTGGCGGACTGAGGCCGCGCTAATTCAGTTAAATTTGTAGTCCTTTTTTTCACAGTAATCTCCTGTTGCTTGAATCGTTTCTCTTGGTTTGCGCGAACAAACACACCTCCGGCACGAGGTTGTGATTTTCTTAGGTCTTTTTTCTTGTCCTTAAGCTTGACTAACTTACTCGCCTAATTCGTGCGCGGATACTAAAGTAGCTACAGTGTACTGTATGTGGACGCGAGCGGCGTGTAAAATCGTCGTAAAACAATTTCCGGCTTATCTGCTGGCAGGCGCTTTCGCCGGCCAACTCGGCGGCCGGATGTCGGAGAGTGCAGCTATTTCCCCGTCCAGCAAGCGGCGCGCTTTTCCAGGAACGCCGACATACCTTCCTGCGCGTCCTGAGCAAGCGCGTTCATGGCCATTACTTCTTTGGTGTAGGCGTAGGCTTTGGGCTGGTCAAGATCGATCTGCGCGTAGTAAGCTTGCTTGCCAAGCCCGACCGTGAAGCTGCTGGCTTCGGCGATCTGGCAGGCCAGCCGGCGCGTTTCGGTTTCAAGCTCGGTTGCCGGAACAACGCGGTTCACCAGTCCCCATTCGGCGGCCGTGGCCGCATCCACCCGCTTTCCAGTGAGCAGCATCTCCATAGCCCGCTTGCGGCCCACAGCGCGGCTTAACGCGACCATGGGAGTACTGCAGAAAAGTCCGATTCTCACGCCGGGCGTCGCAAAAGTAGCTTGCTCGCTGGCGATAGCGAGGTCGCAACTGGCCACCAACTGGCAACCGGCTGCTGTGGCCACGCCTTGCACCTGTGCGATTACGGGCTGCCGGATGGATTGAATCCTGGTCATCAACTCGGTGCAGACGTCGAAGATGCGGCGATAGTCCGTCACGGTGCGGCCCACCATTTCGCTCAAATCGTGGCCTGCCGAGAAAGCTTTTCCCGTGGACGCCAGGATGACCGCGCGAATGTTCCCATCGGCGCCGAATTCCTCCAAGGCACGAATCAGGCCGAGCATGAGAGAGAGCGAAAGCGGATTGCGCCGATCCGGCCGGTTGAGTGTAATAATCCCCAGGTTGCCTTCCGTGGATTGCAGCAAATCTTGAGTGGGCATGACCGAGCCTCCACTTTCGAGTGTACTGTGGACCGTGGGGCGGCGCCGTGCGCTGCCTGGCACGGTCCGATACCATGAATCCGTGGAAGCTCACGATCACCCGGAGCCAGCTCCTAGCCCTACACATGCGCCAACACACTCCCCAGTCTGGGCCGCACTCAAAGACGACGAGTTGTTGGCCTGCCGGATTTGCGATTTGGGCGTGCACATCGCCGGTAGCGAGTTGGAAGGACGAGTAGCGCAGTTCCAGGATGAGCTGGCGGCGCGAGGTTTGGCGTTTCGTCCGGCCTGCTATCTCGGCGACGAGTGGTTCTCGCCGGCCGGCGTCCCGGCCATCGCGATTCCGTTTTATCTGGCTCATCCGCGTCTAAAAGCATTGGAGCATCGCCAGATGCTGGAAGTGGAGGGTGGGACGCCGGAATGGTGCCAGCAACTGCTGCGGCATGAGTGCGGCCACGCCATCGATCACGCTTACCGATTCTCTTCGCGCGACGATTGGCGCGCTATCTTCGGCAGCCCGGAAACCGAATATGCGCCCGAGACTTACCAGCCGCGGCCCTATAGCAAAGGCTTCGTGCGCCATCTGCCCAATTGGTACGCGCAAGCCCATCCGGACGAGGATTTCGCGGAAACTTTCGCCGTGTGGCTTTCGCTCAAGCCGGAAGAATGGCGCGAGCAATACCGCGGCTGGAAGGCGCTTGAAAAACTCAAATTCGTGCATGCGCTGATGGAGGAAGCCAAAAGCAATCCGCCCAAGGCGCCCCGCGGGCGGCGTATTTCCGATGCCGGCAAGCTCCGGAAAACACTGGCCAGATACTATGCGGAACGCCGCAAACTGTACGCCGAGGATTTCCCCGATTTTTATGACGCTGATTTGCGAGTTATATTCGAGAATGGTGAGCCGCATGGAGAATCCGCCGCGCGTGTGATGCGGAAAAACCGTGCGGCCTTGGTGGCCTCTATCGTGCGTTGGACGCAACAACGAAAGTACACCGTGGATATGCTGGTGCGTAAATTAGTGAAGCGCTGCCAGCAACTGGAGCTGACCGCGCCGCGCGACCAGGCTCGCCTGTCCTATGAATTGTCCGCTTATCTGGCCACGCTGGTAACCAATCATTTGCACACCGGCCGATTCAAGAGGTCTGTGTAACCGTGAAGGTCCTGGTGCTGTTTGACATGGGGCGTCCGGCGGTGGCCGGAGAAACTTTCTCGCCGCGCGTGCTCAAACAAGAAGAAGATAAGCAGACCGAAGCGGATGTGCTGGTGTGCCTCCAAAAGTTGGGACATCAGGTGGAAACTCTGGCGGTTTTCAACGATGTGGTCTCGATTGTGGAGAAATTGAAAGAGTTCGCACCCGACGTGGTGTTCAACCTCACCGAGTCGTTCCATTCCAATCGCGCCCACGAACCGAATATCCCCGCCCTGCTGGAGCTGATGCACGCTCGCTACACGGGCGCCAAGCCGGACGGGCTGATTTTGTGCAAAGACAAAGCGCTCGCCAAAAAGGTGCTGCTGTATCACCGGCTGAGGGTGCCGCACTTCGTGATTTCGCCGGAATCGCGGCCGCTGAAGCGGCTGCGCCGGTTCGTCTTCCCGGCTTTTGTAAAACCGGTGAGCGAGGAGTCGTCCGATGGAATCGCCAAAGCCTCCTTTGCAAAAAGCGAGGAGGAGGCTCTGGAGCGGGCGCGTTTCATTCATGAAAAATTTCAATGCGATGCTTTGATTGAGGAGTACATCGAAGGGCGCGAGCTGTACCTCAGCGTCATGGGCAATAGTAAGCTGACGGTGTTTCCGCCGCGTGAGATTTTTTTTGAGCAGATGCCGGAAGATGAACCGAAATTCGCGACGTTCAAAGCTAAGTGGGATGAGACATACAGGAAAAAATGGGGCATCAAGAATGGGCCCGCCCGCGAGCTTCCTCCGGGTCTTCAGGACAAGCTGACTCGCCTGGCTCGCAAAGTATACCGGGTGTTGAAAATCCGGGGACTGGGCAGAATCGACGTTCGACTTACTGCCGGCGGGGAGATTGTAATTATCGAGGCCAATCCGAATCCATCGCTGGCCCGGGAGGAGGACTTCGCCCAATCAGCGGCGGCCGCGGGCCTCGATTATGAACAGTTGATCCAGAAGATTTTGGACACCGCGGGCGCATAAGAGGCTATGTCCGTCCCATCAAGACGTGAGATTTGTCTTTTTGGGGCCATAGAACCTTCTCCCACTTAGTAACTGCTACTACGGTGAAAGCCTGTTTGGAATGAAACAAAACCCTGAGAGACAAAAGATGGCAGACCCTCCATAATCTCTTACGTGGAGGAGTACCGTGCAACATCTAAAGGGAGTTCTACTGTTGGTTCGGATCTGGAAAGACACGAAAGGCCAAGACCTTATTGAATATGCCCTCATGGCCGGCTTCGTGGCAGTTGCGGCCGGCGCGATCATGCCGGGAGTTGCAACCAGTATCAGTACCATTTTTTCGGAAGTTGCCTCAGTGATGACGGCGGCTACGACAACCAGTTAAAGCGGGCGGGAGAATTTGTTAGGCGCGCTAGAGGGGACGGTCTCCTTGTACGTCCCCTCATTCTTGCGGCTGGGTACCGGACCCGAACCGCGAAAAATTCAAAACCACCGGTCGCTCACGCTCGCGGTTCTGAAAGAATGTCGCACGCTTAGAGAGCGTTACCGAACCGCGACCGTAAGGGAGTCGGTGCCTTCGCCGATTTGTTTACGGGTTCCCTAGAATGGTTGTTTGCCGCCTTTTGTCCCTTTCTTCCGGAATCCGCACGTCTCCACAATCGCTGGCAATTATTGGCGGCGTGAGTTAGACGAGCAGCGTTTCCCGGTGGAGGCGCGCTTGCACCAGACCGAACCGGACGTGCAAGTGTTGGTACATACTCAACAGCCGGCTGGCGAAGCGCTGGCCGAGATCATTCTGGTGCATGGCCTGGAAGGTTCCAGCGACGCTGGCTATGCCCGCAGCCTGGCGCAGACCGCCCTCAACGCCGGATTTGCCGCGCACCGCTTCAACCTGCGAAGCTGCGGCGGCACTGAAAACCTCAGCGGCAAGACGCTTTATCATTCCGGGCAGACCTCGGACTTGTTATCGGTACTCCGGGCGTTAAAGGGCCGCGCTCCCGTTTTCCTCGCTGGATTCTCCCTGGGTGGAAACGTGGTCCTGAAACTAGCCGGGGAATTGGGCGGCCAGGCGAACGGACTGATTGCAGGCGTCACCGCGGTCTCCACTCCCATCGATCTTGCGGCCTGCGCCCGGCGCCTCCAGGCCCGATCGAATTTCATCTACTCGAATCGTTTCCTAAAGCGCTTGAAACAGCGTATCCGGCTAAAGGAACGGCTGACGCCCGGCTGCTTTTCGCTCGACGGTCTCAACCACGTCAGCAGCGTCTATGAGTTCGACGACAAGTTCACGGCGCCGGCGTTTGGATTCGGAACGGCGGACAACTACTACGCCACGCAATCCGCCAATCAGTTTCTGGATCGCATCCGTGTTCCAGCGCTGTTGGTGCAGGCCAAAGACGATCCGTTGATCCCCTTCGGCGTCTACAACCATCCCGCATTCTTGAACAATCCCTGTTTGCACCTGCTGCCGGTGGATCACGGCGGACATCTTGGGTTCATTTCGAAAACCAAGCCTCGGTTCTGGCTGGATGACGCTCTCGTACAATGGATGGAGAAAGTGCGGAACAAAGTGCCCGCGGACATCGTCTTTTAAAATAGATGGCTCAAACTGCGTCTTTTCGCGAGGCCACGGCAGTTGCGGCCGACTCCTTGCGCTCCAGCAAATTGCGCAGCTTCCTGACCTTGTTCGGTATCATTCTGGCAACCACCACCTTGATCGCCGTGATGTCGGTAATCCACGGCATGGATGTATACATCGCCAACAGCGTTTCCGACATGGGCGCGGATGGGTTTCGCGTGGTGCGGATCGCGTTCCTCGGCAATTTCGATCCCAAGAAATTCCTGGAGCTCCAAAAGAAGAATCCGCAACTGAGCCGGGAGGAGTACGCGTACCTCAAGACTACTAGCACGCTGATCAGCGAACTCGGCATGAACGCGGACCGCGGCGCAAACATATCCCTCGGTACGCACACCATGAAGAGCGTGGACCTGACCGGCGGAACTCCCAACTGGGCCGCGCTCGCCAACACGCAGCTAGCAACCGGCCGTTATTTCTCAGATATAGAGAACAATCACCACGCCGCGGTGGCTGTGATCGGCAACGATGTGAAAACGAATCTGTTTGGCGACGGCGATCCCATCGGCAAGACATTTAAGGTAGAGGGCCGGCCGTTCACAGTGATTGGCGTTGCGTTGCCTAAAGGCGCCGTCTTCGGCCAGTCGCAGGACGGGTTCGTGGATATTCCGATTGAGACTTACTTCCAAATTTACGGATCCCGCCAGGGGATCGAGTACGCGGCCAAGGCCATCGATCAAACCGTGTTGGAGCAAGCCAAGGACGAAGTCCGCATGTTGTTGCGCGCGCACCGGCATATCGGGCCAAGTCAAGATGACACCTTTTCGATTCTTTCCTCCGATTCACTGGTCGGCGCCTGGGATCGGCTAACAGGTGCGATTGCAGCCACCGCGGTAGCCGTAGTCTCGGTGTTCATGGTGGTGGGTGGCGTGGTGATCATGAATATTATGTTGGCGGTGGTGACGGAGCGCACGCACGAAATCGGGATCCGCAAGTCGGTGGGCGCGCGCCGCCAGGATATCCTAAATCAATTCTTGGTGGAATCGTCGATGCTGGCCGGCATTGGTGGATTGCTGGGCGTAATTTTCGCCTGGCTGGTGGCAGTCCTGGTACGCACTTTGACGCCCGTGCCCATGTCCGTCCCTATTTCAGCGGTGGTGATTGGTGTAGCGCTTTCCACAATTGTGGGACTTTTCTTCGGGATTTATCCGGCGCAACAAGCGGCCAAGCTGGATCCGATTGAAGCATTGCGGGTGGAAAGATGACAATGGTCGAAATATGACAATGGTCGAATTAGGTTCCGCCGTCGGCCTCGCGCTGAATACTGTGCGTGAGCACAAAATGCGCTCCTTCCTGACGGTGCTGGGCGTGATCATCGGTACCGGAACCATCATCGGGGTAGGTTCCATCATTGCCGGCCTGGACGGCGCAATTACCAACGTTCTGCGAAGCTTCGGAACCAATACGGCAGTGGTTTTCAAGTTTCCGTTCTTGAGCGCCGTTACCGACGAGGAAGTGCATCGCAAGTCGCTCAATTATGAAGACGCCGTAGCAATTGCGGAACGCTGCCCATCGGTGTCGCATGTGAGCCCTTACCTGTTTCCGAATAGCTTTGGAACCGGGCCGCAAATCAACATCGCGCGCTACAAAGGACAGGAGCTATATCAGCCGGACATCGGAGGCACGGAAGAATCTTATGTGGCGGGTGGATCGGCCGAGATGAGTGAAGGCCGCTTCTTTACCGACGCCGAGAATCAGCATCACCTGCCGGTAGTGTCGGTGGGCGCGGACGTTCCCAGAGCGCTCATGAACGGCGAAGATCCTATCGGCAAATGGATCGATGTGAACGGCCACAAATTCGAAATTATCGGCGTGATGAAGCGCCCCGCCGCGTCATTTCCAGGCCAGAACGACATCCGTCTTTTGTTGCCGTATTTCACAATGAAGAAGATGTTCCCGGCAGCCAGGGAGAACATGTTAATTGTGGCAGCCCAGCCGGGCATGTTGCCGGCCGCTATTGACGAGACGCGCGCCGTGATGCGAATCCAGCGGCACGTACCGCCCAACAAGCCCGACGATTTCTCTATTTCCACCTCCGAACAAATGGTGCAGCAGTTCCACAGCGTTACAGCGATGGTAGCGATGGTGATGGTGGTGTTGAGTTCCATTGGGCTGCTGGTAGGCGGCATCGGCGTGATGAACATCATGCTGGTGTCGGTAACCGAGCGCACGCGCGAGATCGGTATCCGCAAAGCCATCGGCGCGCGGCGCTCGGACATCGTGCTTCAATTCCTCACCGAGGCGGTGGTGTTAACGGGCCTGGGCGGCTTGATCGGCATGACGTTCGGCTGGTTTATCTCACTGCTTTGCCGCCTGGTCTTCCCCAGCCTGCCAACCGCCGTACCTCTGTGGGCCGCGGTGCTCGGCGTGGTGGTCTCAGTGGCAATCGGCCTATTCTTCGGAATCTGGCCGGCCAATAAAGCGGCACGGTTGGATCCGGTTGTCGCGTTGCGGTACGAGTAATCCTAAAGAACGTTTTCTCGTTTCTCGTTTGGAACGATCTCGTTTCATCGGATAATCGTGGAGGCGCCGGCGTGACTGAACCATTCAAGCGGCCTAGTTTTTCAGTTTGCACCCAACGAGAAACGAGAAACGAGAAACGGTTTTACCGTCCGTTCCGTTTCGCAGTACCCCGAATCGGTACATGCTTGCTCCGGCTCCCTGCCCGGCTCGTCACGACGGGCGGAGTTTTCAGGAGCTTGTTGCAATGTAAACAACGCGCCATGTCAGATCTGGTGGACAAGTGGCAGCAGCTGCAATAAACTTGCGGCAACGAAACGGTGGTCATGAGGGGCAACATTTTCGGCTCCTTTTGTATTTATCGGTTCCAGGGTCGCATCTCTTTAGGGCGTGCGATGATGGGTGCAGGCACTAATGCAAGCTAAACCACAGTCGAACGGGTGGCTGGAGACTGCCCGGGAGGCCATGGAGATCGAAGCCGAAGCCATTCGAGTTGCCGGCCGGCGTTTGGATAGTAATCTGGCGCGCGCGGTGGATCTGATTCTGGCCCATCCCGGCAAGGTGGTGGTAACCGGGCTCGGGAAGTCCGGCCACGTCGCTCGCAAGATCGTTGCGACATTGTGCAGCACCGGCACCCCCGCGGTATTCCTGCACGCCGCCGAAGCATCGCATGGCGATTTGGGGATTTATGCGCCTGGCGATCCGACATTGATGGTCTCGAAAAGCGGCAATACCACGGAATTACTGGATCTAATACCTTTTTTGCGCGATCTGCCATCCCAACGCATTGGCATTCTTGGTAATCCGCAGTCGCCTCTAGCAGCCGAGATGGACGTCGTGCTGGATGCTTCGGTGGAGCGCGAAGCGGACCCTGATGGCTTGGCCCCGACGGCCAGCGCAACCGTCGCCTTGGTCCTGGGGCACGCGCTCACCGTGGCGTTGATGCGCGCGCGAAACTTCAGTGTCGACGATTTTGGACGCTATCATCCCGGTGGGCACCTGGGCCGCAGCCTGCGGCTGACCGTTAGAGAGGTTATGCACGGCCGCGAAGAAATTGCGTGGGCCTGGTCGGACGATTCGCTCAAGAAAGTAGTGATCGCGATGAGCCGCTATCCGCTGGGAGCGGCTTGCGTGACGGACGCGGCCGGAAAACTGATCGGGCTCATCACGGATGGCGATCTGCGTAGGGCGCTGGAGGCGCACGACGACATCCGCGGGCTTGCCGCCGCCGACGTAATGACCGCCAATCCAGCCACCGTCTCGCCGCAAGCCCGCCTTTTGGACGCCTTGCGGCTGATGGAGGACCGGCCGTCCCAGATTTCAGTCTTGCCGGTGATCGATCCCGCGGATCGCCAATGCCTGGGGTTGTTACGCGTGCATGATATTTATCGGGCAGATCTAGAGTAGGACGCACCTACCGAACCGCGAGCGTAAGCGGCCGGTCCGTTGATTGTGGACAACGGCACCGACTCCCTCAGCTCAGAATCCGGAAGAAATCAAAAGCCCGGTCGCTTACGCTCGCGGTTCGGAAAGAATGTTTCATGCTTAGAGAGAGTTACCGAACCGCGACCGTGAGGGAGTCGGCGCCTTCGCCGATTTTTTCCCGGGCTCTGAGCTCACACTCACGGTCGCGGTTCGGCTTCGACTCGTTCCACCAGATCCAACAGCGTCCGCGCCAGCGCCCGCGCGGCCTCCACCTGCAAATGGACGCCGATCTCGAAAGCGCCTGTCAGTTTGCCGCTTTCTTCGGCCAAAAGCTTGAGCCGAACCGTTCGGCCGAACAGCTTGTCGCTCGAAGATTCGCCGTCAATCGAAGTTAAATTCAGGCAGCGCGCGCAGCCCGGCAACTCAGGGCCGGGGATAGCCTCCCGCAAGCGCTGCGGAAAATAGATGTAATTTGAGCGAGGCCACCTGGCCTGGGGTCGAACGCGCCTTCCAGACGCCAGCTTGCCCACGGTTCTTCCTTTCGCATTCAGGGTAACAATGTAAGGATGGCTCGCGACACGCTGCTCGACTTCTTTCAGGATTTCGCGGACCTACCCAACGAATTCCTCATCTACGACGACGGCTTTCGCAGCCATCGTTACCGCTACAATGAGGTGGCGGCGAAAGCCCAAGCCTTCGCCGGCCGGCTACGCGACGCGGGCTTCACCAAAGACGACAAACTGATCCTGTACGGCGAGAACCGCCCGGAATGGATCATCGCGCTGTGGGGCTGTCTTCTCGAAGGCGTCATTGCAGTCCCGATCGATTACCGGTCCTCGGCCGAATTCGTCCAGCGCATCGATCAGATTGTCGGAGCCCGCGCGATTCTCATCGGAAACGAAACTTCGCTGCCCGAATCAGCGAAGATCTGGACATTGGCCAGTCTGAATGAGGACCACCCGGCCATCCTTCTGCCTCGCCCCATCCAGAAAGATCAAACCGCTGAGATCATCTTCACCTCCGGCGCCACCGCGGACCCCAAAGGCGTCATTATCACGCACCGCAATATCCTCGCTAACATCGTCCCGGTGGAAGGCGAAGTCCGCAAGTATCGCAAGTATGGACACCCGTTCGCCCCCATCCGCTTTCTGAATCTCTTGCCGCTTAGCCACATGTTTGGCCAGGCCATGGCGACATTCATCCCGCCCATGCTGCCCGGGGTAGTGGTTTTCATGCGCGGGTTCGATCCCAAGGCAATCATCCGGCAAATCCGCTCGCGACGTATTTCGGTGCTGGTCTCGGTGCCGCAGATTCTCGAAATCCTGCGTGAGTATTTTCAGCAGACCTTCCCCGAGCTGAAGGATCTGCGGCCGTCGAATATTCACTGGACGCGCAAATGGTGGCGCTATCGCAAAGTCCACCGTCTGTTCGGTTGGAAATTCTGGAGCTTCATCGTGGGCGCCGCGCCGCTCCCGGCCGATCTGGAAGCGTTCTTCTCCGAACTCGGATTCCTGGTAATCCAAGGTTACGGACTCACTGAAACCGCGCCCATCGTGACACTGAATCATCCTTTTCACGCGGCCAAAGGGACGGTCGGCAAGCCGATCGCCGGCGTGGAGGTGAAGATCGGTTTAGACGGCGAGATTCTGGTGCGGGGCGAGAATGTCACTTCGGGCTACTACCGCCGCGCTGAGGAAACAGCGCAGGCATTCGAAGACGGCTGGTTTCATACGGGCGATATCGGGGCGCTGCGGGAAAACGGCGAGCTGGTGATCCAGGGCCGCAAAAAGGAAATGATTGTGACGCCCGAGGGCCAGAACGTTTTCCCTGAGGATGTCGAAAGCGTGCTGAACCGGCAGCCGGGCGTGCGCGATTCCGCTGTGATCGGGAGTGATCGCGTACATGCGGTCTTGATTCTTTCGCCAGGCGCAAATGCGGATGAAGTTGTGCGACGCGTCAACGCGGAGCTCGCGGATTACCAGCGCATCCGAAGTGTCTCGCTTTGGCCGTATGCTGAATTTCCACGCACCGAAGGCACCGGCAAACTCAAGCATCACGAGATCGCGAAAGGAACCCCGCCGCCGAAAAAGCCAGCCAAGTTCGATCCGGGCGTTCCATTGGAATCGCTGACCTCGCTCGAGCGCGTAGAACGAATGGTTGCGCTGGGGTTGGACGAAGCGGAGATCGTGGGCCAGTCTTCGCCGGAGGATGCTTCACCAGCCGTATTTCCAACTTGGAATCGAGGCGCGGTGGCGCGCGATACTCGCCGCTTGCTGCTGCCCGGATTCCTCTTGCCGCTCACCCGGATCTTCGCGCATATCCGCCGGGAGGGTCTCGAAAATCTCGAAGGCTTTGAGCCGCCCGTGATCTTCGCCTCCAATCACCAAAGCTACATGGACGTTCCCGCCATACTTGCGGCGCTCCCACCACGCTGGCGCTACCGCGTAGCGCCTGCCATGCGCAAGGAATTCTTCGAGCGGCATTTTCACGGACGGAGCTTTACCAACAGCCTGAACTACTACTTGTCAGCCTGGCTGTTCAACGGTTTTCCAATCCCGCAGCGCGAACCTGGCGCGCTTGAAACGCTGCGCTACATGGGTGAGCTCGCAAACGAGAAATGGTGCGTCCTGATTTTTCCCGAAGGCAAAATGTCGAGAAGCAGCGACATCGCGCCGTTCCAGCCGGGCGTAGGAATGATGGCCTCGAAACTAGAGATACCGGTGGTCCCGATCCGCATTGATGGCCTGAATCGGGTGCTGCACCCGGATTGGAAGATGGCGCGAATGGCGCCGGTCAGGATCGCTTTCGGGCCGCCGCTACGTGTGGCCGGCACCAACTACCTGGATCTAGCCAGACAGGTAGAAGCCGCGGTCCGAAGGCTGTAACCAGCCACCAGCCACCAGCAACCCGCAACCACCCACCGGCCACCAGCAACCAGCGGCCAGCCCCTAGCCCCCTAGCCCCCTAGCCCCCAGCCCCTAGCCCCCCGCCAGCCCCCAGCAGGCGAACAAAAACGCCAATACATCCGCCCGCTCGGCAATCCGTTCACTGAGCGCGGTCCCGATGCCGTGCCCGGAATTCCCGCTGGTCCGGAGCAGCACCAAGTGCTTGGTCCCGCTAGCCTGCAACCGCGCGATCATCTTGCGCGAGTTCAATGGATCCACGCGCGGATCGTTATCGCCGGTCAGAAAAAGAACCGGAGGATAGTTCGTTCCATCCACCACGTGATGATAAGGCGAATAGGCGTACAAGGCTCGAAACTGATCGTCTTCCTTCACCGTCCCGAATTCGGTGACGTTGAACGCGCCGTTGGGCTGCAGCTCCACGCGCAGCATATCGTAGATGCCGACATGCGAAACCACCGCGCCGAACAAGTCGGGATGTTGAATGAGTTCCGCGCCCATCAGCAACCCGCCATTGCTTCCTCCTTCGATAGCGAGCTTGGCAGCTGTCGTGTATTTGTGATCGATTAAATAATGCGCACAAGCGGCAAAGTCGTCAAACACGTTTTGTTTCTTCGTCAACATTCCGGCCTTGTGCCAGGCTTCGCCGTATTCGCCGCCGCCACGCAGATTGGCGATAACCACCACAACTCCGTGCTCCAGCAGTGGCCTGTACTGCACGGAAAAGGATGGCTGCAAGCTGATGTTATATCCGCCGTAGCCCGTTAGCAGTACCGGATTGCTTCCATCCAGCTTGGTGAGTTTCCTGCGAATGATGTTGATCGGGACGCGCGTGCCATCTTTCGAGATCGCGAAGTCTCGCACCACTTCGCAGTCGCTGAAATCCGCCGCCGAGGTTTCGAATAGCGCTGTGCGGGTCGCTTTCTTCGCCACGGGATCATAACGAAACCAGCCCGGCGGCTCCAGAAAACTGGCGTTCTGGAACAACAGCTCATCTGCGTTCGACCGCGTCATTTGGTATATGGCCGATACGGGCAGGATCGGGACCACTCCCTGCGGTCTACCGGCTATGTCGAAAACCCGAATCTCGGAAGGCCCGCCGGTCTGGTCTTCCACGTAGAGGAAATTCGGTGCCGGCTCGAAACCAGCGATGACGTTCTTACTTTCCGGCACCAGCGTTTGGGCGTCCGAGACCAGCGGCTTCTCGATCGAAGCTCTCAAAATCTTTCCTTTCGGAGCGTTCAGGTGCGACAACAGATACAGGTTTCCGTCTGGCCCGAATTTTGCGGAGCTGATTTCGTCCGATAGCCGCGCGATCTGGTGCCACTGTCCGGAGGGTCCCAGCAAATAATGCGCGAACTCGCCGCCGTCGCCGTTGGCCATGGACGCCAGGATGTAGCGGCCATCGCCGGACGCTAGCAATTGTATCTCGGCGATACGCGGAAACTCCTTGCCGATCGAGTATTGGTCCTGCTTCGTATCGGCGCCGAGGCGGTGAAAATAAACTTGCTGATAGAAACCCAGATCCGCGGCCGGCCGCTCGCCCGATCTCGGATAACGTGTGTAGTAAAAACCAGTTGAATCGGCATTCCACGCCACGCTGCCGCCCGCAGTGCCTCCATTGACGCGTGGGATCGCGCCACCGATCTCCTTCCCCGTCGCCACTTCGTACACATGAACATCTCCGCTTTCGCTTCCGCCCTTCGCCAGCGAGACGGCCACGTATTTGGCGTCCGTCGACGGAACGTAGAAATCCATCGAGGTCCCGCCGCTTGCATCCAGCTTGTTGGGATCCAGCACTACGCGTTCAGAATCCGGTTGGTCGGCGGATTTCAATGTCACCAGCAAGGGTTGCTCGGCCGGCGGCTGCGTCTTCAGCGCGAACAGCACACCCTGGCGTACGGTAATGCCAGAATATCGAAGCGTCGGATGATCGGCCAGCCTCCTCAGCTCGTCGACGAACCCCTTCCGCAGGGGAATCCCGTCTAAATATTTACGCGCATATTTGCTCTCGGCATCGCTCCAGGCGCGCACGGCCGGGTCAGAGTAATTCTCCAGCCACCGATAATCATCAGTCACCTGGACGCCGTGATACACGTCGGTAACCGGCTTCTTGGGAGCCGCTGGCGGCTGGGCCAAAGTGGTCGCGGCCGCCCATGCGGCCAGGCAACAGGGGAGACGAAACATTCCGCTATTGTACCCCCGCTAGGGGAGATGCCTGAGCCGGTGCTCCAATGAATTCTCAGGAAAACTGGTACGCATGGGCGATGGACGGCCCACGGCCACGGCGTTCTAATTGAGCATGACTCGCTGCCCGAGTTGCAACGGAATCATGACGGCGCAAGAAAAGTCTTGCTACGCGTGCGGAGAGCGGACCCCCAAGCAAAGCGCCGGTCCATCCATGCGCGCGCGCTGGGCCACCTTCGTCAGCGTGGCGTTCTTCGCGTCCCTGGCGCTCACCATCGCATCGTTGTTTGCTTCCGACTACACGCCGCCGTTCATCGCTTGCATCACGGCAACGGTGGTTCTGCTGTTCCTAAAAAGATCCTCCGATCAGTTCACTCGCGTAAAGCAGTAACCGGCCGCTGACTCATGTTAAGAGAGCGTAACCGAACCGCGACCGTAAGGGAGTCGGTGCCTTTTCGTTTTACGCCACCGCCGTCCTCAACGGAGTTCTCATGGGCCTCCCGGCCCAATAAAAGGTCATGCAGACGCCCCGTAGCGCACTTACTCCTGCGTGCCGCGCCGAGACTCATCTCGGGCGTAGGGCGGCCAGCGACATGAGTGTCGATGCAGCACGCAGGTGTAAGTGCGCCACGAGGCGTCTTCAACCGGGTCGGTGCTTCAATCCATAATTGTTTGAATGGAAGATAGCGCCGAACAACTCCATCGCGTGCGGCGAATCTGCACCGCTCTTCCAAAAACTACCGAACGCCTTTCGCACGGCGAACCCACCTTCTTCGTTCGCAAGAAGGTATACGCAATGTTCGCCAATAATCAGCATAATGAAGGGCACATCGCGATCTGGATCCCCGCGCCCCCGGCCTTCAAGAAATGCTGGTCCATACCTCGCCTCGAACGTTCTTTAAACCACCCTACGTGGGAGTGCGCGGCTGGATCGGCATCCAGCTGGATTGCATAAGCGATGAGGACCTTCAATCCTATTTGTGCCAAGCCTGGCGATTAGTAGCTCCGAAAAAACTGCGTGCGCCGTTTTGATGAGTAGTGTTCAATAGGTAGTTATGCCCCCAATGGAAGACCTGACCATCACCGATGCCTTGTGGGACTACATGCGCCGCGTTACATTGCGGGAGCCGCCGGTCCTGCAGCGGCTGCGCGAGGAAACCGCCAGTCACCCGCAAGCTACCATGCAAATTTCTCCCGACCAGGGCCAATTCATGGCGCTGCTCATGCATTTGTTGGATGCGCGCAAGACCCTCGAGATCGGGGTATTCACCGGATATAGCTCGCTCGCCGTGGCCCTGGCTCTTCCTGACGACGGACATATCATCGCATGCGACGTAAATGAAGAATGGACGTCCATCGCTCGCCGCTACTGGCGCGAGGCGGGGGTGGAAAAGAAGATCGATCTGCGCCTCAGACCCGCGCTCGAAACGCTGGACGCCCTGATCGCAGCCGGTGAGGGCGGCCGGTTCGACTTCGCGTTTATCGATGCCGACAAACAGAATTACGCCAACTATTTCGAGCGAGCGCTGGTGTTGGTCCGGCCCGGCGGATTGATCGCCGTCGACAACGTCCTGTGGTACGGACGCGTGATCGATCCTGCGGTGAAGGATGCCGATACGGCCGCAATACGGGCGTTCAACCAGAAACTCCACGCAGATGAGCGAGTGTGGCTGAGCATGTTGCCCGTGCGCGATGGCCTGACCCTAGCCTGCAAGAAACGCTAACGTGGCGCAGGCACTCATGCCTGCAGCGTCCACACTCGTGTGGACGGCTTTGCATCCACCATCGGGACGCTTGCATCTAACCCACCATGCCAAACCCGCCCCGCTACTTCGAAGACTACGTTCCTGGAACCGTCCACGAATTCGGTTCCGCCACGGTAGAAGAATCCGAAATCATCGATTTCGCCAAGCGCTTCGACCCGCAGGATTTTCACACCGACCCCGAAGCCGCGGCGCGTGGACCCTTCGCTGGTCTCATTGCCAGCGGCTGGCACACCGGCGCTTTGATGATGCGCATGCTCGTCGACAACTACCTGTCGAAGGCTTCGAGCTTGGGATCTCCCGGGATCGATGAACTGCGCTGGCTGCGCCCAGTCCGCCCTGGCGACACGTTGCGCCTGCGAGCCACTGTTCTCGAGAGCAAGCGCTCCCAATCCAAGCCCGATCGCGTCGTGGTGTGGACTCTGACCGAAGTTCTGAATCAGAACGCAGAAGTTGTCATGAGCGTGAAGGCTATGACGTTGATCCGCTGCCGCCCAGCAGCTTGACTCTAGTACATTAGGCTCATGCCGAATTTCGATCTGAGCGCCATTTGGGAACAGCACACCGCGCATGAATTCTCCACGCGCGATACCGAGGCCACGCTCGATACCATGGTTCCGGACGCTTATGTCAATCACATCCCGGTAATGACGGGCGGCTACGGAAAAGAAGAGCTGCGTCGCTTCTACTCCACCGACTTCATTCCCAAAATGCCGCCCGACACCACGCTCACTCCCGTCTCCCGCACCGTGGGCTCAGACCAGTTGGTGGACGAAATGATCTTCAGCTTCACTCACTCGGTGGAAATGCCCTGGATGCTTCCGGGAGTGGCGCCCACCAATAAACGCGTGGAGATCCCGCTGGTGGTGATTGTGCATTTTCGCGACGGCAAGCTCGCGCATGAGCATATCTATTGGGATCAAGCTTCGGTGTTGAAGCAGATCGGCCTATTGACTGACCCAAAATTGCCCGTATATGGGGCGGAAACGGCCCACAAAGTGCTCCACCACACCATTTGAGGGACTCCACGTCTAATACTGTGATGAAACGTTGGGCTGCATGGGCCATGGTCATTGCGTTGATCAACGTGATCACGCTGTGCCCGCTGCTGGCTGCCGGCATGCCGCCCACCTCGTCCTGCTGCCCTCATTCCAAAGGACCATCGCTGCCTTGCACTGAAAGCACGGGCAGCAATTGTCCTTATGTTCTTTTGGAGAAGGCAAAATCGGAGCGAGGCCTGTCCGCTGTCGAACTTGCCGCCGTTCCCGTAAGCGTGGGTGCGGAGTTTCACACAGAGGATCGGTTTTCCGCGCCCGTTGTCCCACCTTATTTCAAGGATGCATCAGGCTCCTATCTGCTATACCGGGTTCTCCGGATCTGAAAATTACACGCCCGTACAACGTGTAATCAAAATTCAAAAATTTCAGAAAAGGAGAATTGTAATGAAGAATATCTTGATGACTCTAGGATTGATGACGGCGCTGCTAGTAGGGGGCGCGGTATCGATGACAGCGGCAGGCAACTGCTGCGATCCAGCGACGTGCTGCAATGGAGACTGCCATTGCCCGTGCTGCCAGAAGTAGCAGCGAGAGGGGGGCTCGAAGCCCCCCTGAATTTTTCACGGTAGATGTGGGGCAGCGCCATGCGCTGCCCTAAAAATGCTCTTCGGGATCATCGCGTGCACACCCTTGTTCCCATCCACCAATTGCGTGATGCAAAAATCCACAGCTACGCTGGCCAGCATGTAGGCATCCTCGCGGCTCATATGTTTTTCGTTCGTCAAAAAATCGACAGCTTCGCGAATTGCCAGCTTCGTCGCCTCGTTCAAATCCTCATGCAGTCCCATCGCGATGTAGTGCGTGGGCGTCTCAGCCCGCGGCCACTTCAGATGCATGTCTTTGCGAACCACAAACTGAAAAGTGCCTGTGAGCTGGGTTTCAAGCGCGGTGATATCCACCTCGCCGTTGCCTTGTCCGGCATGCCCGTCACCGACTTCGAACAGCGCGCCTTTGGCATGCACCGGAATATACAGCGTGGTTCCCTCCACCAGTTCTTTGTTATCCAGATTCCCGGCGTGGACCCACGGCGGTGCGCTGCTGATGCGGCCGTTGGCCTCGGGCGGTGCAATCCCCATGCTTCCAAAAAACGGACGCAGCGGAATCTCAATCGAGTCGCTGAAGTGGCCCAGCATGCGCGTGCGATCCAGGGGAATTATCTTGGTTCGCGCAAACGGAAAATCTTCGGGAAGAAAGCCCGCGCCCGGCCGAAAGCCGTTATAGGCGAACGTCGATGTCAGCTCGATCTTCAGAATGCGAAGCTCCAGCACGTCCCCCGGCTCCGCGCTTTCCACGTAAATGGGCCCGGTGAGGATATGGCCACCCGGTCCGCGATCCGTCACTTCTTTGTAAATAGCTCGCAGAGCGTCCGGGATCTGGTCGGCTCGTGCGCCAGCCGCTTCCAGCCGCGCCGGATTCCCGGAGACGGTTTCCACCCTCACCGTGTCGCCCGAATGGATGGTCAGGACCGGTTTGGCGGAGGCGGAATAGTAGCCCCACACCACAGTTTGAGGCGTGGCTTTCAACTCAAAGTTTTCGGCATAACACCACCAAGAGGTGCTGATAAGGCAGAATAAGAGGAGTCTCAACATGGGCACTGCTGATGATATCAGCTTGACCCGATAGATAGCTTTGGATAGGCTTACAAGTTTGATGGGGCTCACAAGGGGGTTTTAGCTTGGTCCTACTGCTCTTTGGACCGCCAGGTAGCGGTAAAGGGACGCAGTCGCGGCTGATCACGAACTGGTTGGGGATTCCGGCGATTTCGACGGGCGACATGCTGCGCTCTGAAATTCAGGGCGGCACGAAATTGGGTGAAGCCGTCCGGTGCATCATGACCAGTGGGGGATTGGTGGGTGACGATCTGGTGAATGAGATGCTTGCGCATCGGGTGGCGCAACCGGACTGCCTGAACGGATTTCTGCTGGACGGCTATCCGCGCACGGTGTATCAAGCCGAATTTTTGGATCGCTTGATTGCCGAGCGATCCCTACCCAAGCCGATCATCCTGCATTTGGATGTTCCCCTGGACGCGCTACAGGGGCGCCTCACTTCCCGCCGGCAATGTCCAAAATGCGGAACCATTTACAATCTGCTGCACCAGCCTCCCAAGAAAGCCGGCCTATGCGATAACGATGGCACGCCGCTGATCACCCGCCGGGACGATCAGGAAGAGGTGGTTCGCGAGCGCCTGCGCACCTACGAAGCGCAAACCCGTCCCGTGCTGGCGCACTATCAGGATCGCAAGCACTACTATCAAATTCGTGGCGACCGTTCGCCGCAATATATCTTCGAAGCCATCGCCGGCATTATCGAACCGCTGCTCTCGAAGAATCATGCGGCGAAATAATAGCGCACACTTGTGTGGAGCAGGGCCGTGTCCTGCTATGTGCACCAATGGTTGCTGCGGGCTCCAGAGTGGCTCTATGGAGGTCCCGGCAGGGCATGGCCCTGCCCCACCAGCTAACGAACGGTCACATCCAACAGCGCCAACCAATACTGCACCGATTGCATCGCGAACCCGATAAGGATTAAACCAACTCCATACACTCCCATGCGCTTCTCCGGCACATGATCGGCCGCCCATTCGACGAACGGTGTGCAAGAGCCGATGATTACCGTCACCACGCCCAGGGCTAGCCCTAGCTTCAGACCAATCGTGATCGCGTGTTCCCGTTGCCCGGTCACCACGCTGCAAAGATATCCGGCAACCGCGTAGCCGATCGTTCGATTCGCCGCCGCTATCAATTGGAATCTGGACACGCGCAGCCGGGCCGCGGGCTCGTAGAAGGCGGTTGGCCGCACTCCCATCCGATAGGCGATACCCTGTCCAGCAGTGCTCAAAGCGCCAAAAAGAGCTCCGAACACGGGACCGAACGAGTAGGCAGCACCCAACGCAAACCCGCATCCACGAATCGCACCCATGGCCGTATCCACCCAAAATCCCGGTTGAGGCTGACCCCGTGAGGCGCGCGAAAACTCCCAGGCCAGCGTGATGCCATGCGCTACGCCGCTCGCCACCCCGAAGACGGGTCCCAGGAAAAGGCCGTAGCCGATTCCGAAAAACGCTCCGTATGTAACCGCGCGCGTGAGAGTACGCAGCGGCCCGTGTTCACCGCCCAGGAGATCGTAGGCGAGATACAACGCGCCCAACACATCCAGCGAACTGCCCGCAATGCTGATCAGTGCCAGCGTGTGTTTGTCGATCGTCATGGAAGCTCGGCGAATTGGCCGTTCCCGAGGATCAGAAACGGTTCGTGCCCTGCGCAAGCAAGCAGCTCTTTCCTCGGATTGTCGATGCCGTCATCGGCAAGCTGAAACGTTCCGTGATGGATCGCAATGCTGGTCCCCGCAGCCAAGATCTTATGTGCTTTCACCGCTTCATCGGGGCCCATATGCACCGGTGACATGAACCAGCGCGGCTGGTAAGCTCCAATCGGCAATAGCGCCACGTGCGGCGATCCGAACTTTTCCCGAATCTGTTCGAAATGCTCGCCGAACGCGGTGTCTCCCGCGAAATAAACCAGCCGTTCCTGACATTCGATCACATACCCGCACCATAGTGTTCTGTTGATGTCAAAAAGTCCACGGCCCGAAAAATGCAGCGCCGGGACGCAATGAATACCGAGCCCCGCCCCATCGCTTACGCTCGCGGTTCGGAATGGTGTTACCGAACCGCGACCGTGAGGGAGTCGGTGCCCGGGCCCCGCTTCCAATGCGTCAGAAAGAGCCGGCGAAAACGCCTCGCCCCAATCCAACTCATGCACCGGCCCGATATTCTCCGAGCGCAGCAGCCCAGCCACTCCAATCGGAACAACGAACGTGGAATCTCCCCGCGCCGCCAACCGCCTCAGGGTCGCGAGATCCAAATGGTCGTAATGATTGTGGCTGAGCAGCACGACGTCAATCGCGGGCAGATGCTCCCAGGATACTCCTGGTATTCTCCGCCGCCGCGGTCCCGCCCACGCCACCGGACTCGCTCGCTCAGACCATATCGGGTCCGTCAAAATATTCCAACCCTGTTGCTGCAGCAGGACCGTCGAGTGGTTCACCAGAGTGACTCGCAGCCCGCTTTCCACGCGTAGCGGCGGAATACATTGCTCAACATCCGAAACGAATCGAGGCGACCGTTCCGCGCGGCTGGTCAGCTTCCAGCGGAAGACATCACCGAACCCCCGCGCTTGGGGAGCGTCCGGATTGTAGAAGTGCTTTCCGTCAAAGTGCTTCGGAAATCCCGCGGCGCTCAATTATTTCTCCGGCTGGTCGTACCCCGTGAGCCGCCGGATCCAGATGTTTCGGAAACGTACCTTGGAATTGTGATTCTGCAATACCAGCACGTCCTCAGCCGGTTGCGGCGAGTAATGCGCTACCTGGCGGTACACCATCGGCCCCATGGACTCCTTGCGGTTATGCAACAAAACGCCGTTCATGAACACCGTGATGTACGCCGGCTTCACCAGCTTCTCTCCATCGAATTTGGGCGCTTCGAAGACGATATCGTACACCTGCCATTCGCCCGGCTTCCGCGCGGGATTCACCAGCGGCGGCCATTGGCCGTAGAGCGCCCCAGCCTGGCCGTCGGCATAGGTCGGGTTTTCCCACGGATCCAGCACCTGCACCTCGTAACGCCCCTGCAGGATCACGCCGCTGTTTCCGCGCGACTGGCTGGTGCCCGTGACGTCCATGGGCTCTGACCACTCCACGTGCAACTGGCAATCCCCGAATTTTTCCTTGGTTGCAATGTCGCCGGTGTGCGGCACCACTTCCATGTATCCATCCCCCAGCTTCCATTCCGCCGCGCCGGACGTGCCCCCACGCGTGATGTCGCTGTGATGCGATGTCCAGGCTGCCAGATCCTTTCCGTCGAAGAGCACAATGGCATCCGACGGTGGACCACCCGGCTCCGCTGCCGGAGTCACCACGCGCGGATGTGGACGCCGGTCATCATGTACGTGATAAGGCAGCCCGGGAAGCATGGGCGTATCTTCAAAACCGAGGTCATGATTGGCTTTTGGTGTTTGCGAAAAAACCGTGGCGATCGTCAACGCAGACCAAGCAACAGATCTAGTCAGGAACATACATAGATTATATGTTCCTGACTTATATGTGCGAGGCTGCCAGCCACACTTCCGAACCGCGGCCGGAAGGAAGCGCCACCACGATTGCCGCTATTTCTGCGTACGGGAGCTCCATTGAAGTCGCCCGTGGCGCACGCACTCTTGCGTGCAGCATCGACACTCGTGTCGATGTCCGCCCAATGCCGAGACGAGTCTCGGCGCTGCACGCAAGAGTGCGTGCGCCACACGTGTCTTCATGACCCTTGGTGGGCCAGCAGGCCCATGAGCACTCCCTCCGGGTCGCGGCTCGGAATCGGGTTCGGGTAACGCGGTCGGCTCAATCCACGCGCAACGCCGTCAATGGATCAATGCGCGACGCTCTGCGCGCCGGAAGATAGCCGGCCAGTGCCGCGGTCGCGATCAACAGCACACTTACCGCAAGAAACGTGACCGGATCCGTCGCTGCCACGCCGTAAAGCAGAGTCGTCAGCATACGCGTCAGCAGCAGCGACGCCCCGACGCCTGCCACGAGTCCCGTAAGCACCAGACGCAACCCCTGTCCCAGCACCATGCCGAAAACACTGCTGCGAGTTGCGCCTAGAGCCACGCGGACTCCGATTTCATAGGTCCTCTGCGCAGCCGAGAATGAGACTACTCCGTAAACGCCGATCGCCGCCAGGATCAAAGCCGAGCCAGCGAAGGCAACGAACAGCCACATAATGGAGCGCGATTGCAAAGTGGATCCCGCCACCACTGCTTCCATGGTTCGCACCTCACCCACCGGGACATTTGGATTCACACTGGCCACCAATTGCCGGACCTCCGGTGCAGCACGTCCTGCGTCCGCCGCCGCCCGAAACAGTAGATTCATAGTGGCCGGGATTTCCTCGGTCAAATCCACCGCCTGAGGATACGGCATGTAAATGGTTCCCTTGATCCAGGCCGGAATGTTGTTGGCCAGATCGTATTGCCGGACGTCCGCTACTACGCCCACCACGGTTCGCCATTGCTGTTCCCAGACCGTCTTAATGTGCTTGCCGATGGGATTCTCATCCGGCCAGTAACGGCGTGCCGTCGACGCACTCACTAAAACCACGCCGGGAGCCTTCATTCCATCGGCCTCGCTGAAGGTGCGTCCCGCGAGCAACGGAATTTTCATCATCCGGAGGTAATCAGGTGTAATCGCGCCGGCCCAAGGTGTCGGCGCCATAGTCTCGGCCGCGTTCCTGGGATGTCCTTCTACGTCCACCACCACGGCCGGTAGATCGGTGCTTAACGGAACGGCGTTCACAGCGGCAACTTCGGAGACACCGCTGACGCCGCGCACGCGCCGCAGCAGTTCGTCATAGAGCGCCACGCACGCGGCGCGATCCTTGCAAAATGACTGGCTGGGAGCAATCCGGACAGTGAGTATCCGCTCAGGCCGAAATCCCGGGTTCACTTGCGTCAGCCGCCAGAGGCTCTTAATCAGCAGCCCCGCGCCCACCACCAATACAACCGTCAGCGCCACCTCGCCGGCTACCAAATAGCTCCGCAAACGAACCCCCGCCGCACCTCTCGATCGCTGGCCCCCACTCTTGATGGATCCCGCCAGGTTCACTCGGGACGCGCTCAGCGCCGGAACCAGGCCCGAAATCAGTCCACTCAATATCGCCAGTAGCCCTACGAATCCAAGCGACATCCAATCTACGCCCGCTTGCGGCAATCGCGGGGTCTCGGCTGGCAGCGCGGATTTCAACACTTTTAGAAACACGAAAGTAAGCCCCAGCCCCAATCCTCCACCGGCCAGCGCCAGCACCACGCTTTCCGTCAAAAGCTGCCGCAGAATTCGTCCACGCGACGCTCCCAACGACACGCGCAATGCGATCTCCTTCGCCCGCGCCACCGAACGCGAAAGCAGCAGGCTGGCCACATTCGCGCACGCGATCAATAGCACAAATCCCACCGCGCATAGCAGCAGAATCAACTTACGGCGCACATCGTGCACCAGGTCTTCCTGCAATAGAAGAACGGCCGCATCCGCATTCCAATTGCGCGCCATCGGAAAGGCAAACCGTGTGATGGCTCGTGCAATGAGAGGCCGCAGCTCGTTTTGGGCCTGTGCGGCGGTGACGCCGGGGCGTAGCCGAGCGATCGCGGGCATGAAGCCCTTCCCCCAGAAGTCTTCTGCATCTCTCGAATCCATACGTAGCGGAGTCCAAAGTTGCGCTTCCAATGACGGAAAGCCGAAGCTCGCCGGCATCACTCCCACCACTTCCCGGCTCACCCCATCCAGCGTGATCATTTGCCCGATTACAGCCGGGTTCCCACCGAACTTCTTCTGCCATAATGCGCGACTCAGAATCACTCGCCGGTCCGGCCCCGGAACATCTTCGCCAGGTTGAAAAGTGCGGCCGATCGCAGCTTGCGCGCCGAGGATCGAAAAGAGATTCGCGGACACCGTACTTCCCACCAACCGCATGGCCTCGCCCTGTCCGGTGAGATTGAACTCGCTGCCGGGCACGTAGCCGGCAATGTCCATGCTATGGCTGTCCTGCTGTAGCACCTGCAGCGCACCCTTGGGATAATAACCGGTCACGCGCACCAGCCGGTCGGGTGCTGCGTAGGGCAGCGGCTGCAGCAGAACGCCATTGACAATGCTAAACATCGCGGAGTTGCCGCCGATCCCGAGCGCGAGCGAAATAACAGCCACTGCCGTGAATCCCGGATTCCGGGCGAGCGTCCGGCAGCCGTAGCGCAAATCCTGCCACAGGTTCTCCAACAGGTTGCCGACCCGGGCCTCTCGAACCTGTTCCTTCACCTGCTCTACGCCACCCAACTCCAACATGGCCTCCCGCCGCGCCTCCGTGCGGCCCATGCCCGTTGTGACCTTATCCGCCTCCAGCATCTCCACATACCCTCGGACCTCCAGATCCAAGTCCCGCTCCACGCGATCCCGTCGAAACAAATTGCGCAGCAAACTGGAAGCCCGGGCAGTAAGTGACATATAGAGTCTCTATAGGTAATCTATCACCGAGACCTATAGAATGTCAATAGGAACGGGCGGCAGGCAGCAGAAGAGGCAGCGCGGAAAGATGCCGCAAGCAACGCAGGCCCTCGGCTCCTGCCGCCTGCCGCCTGCCTACTGCGGCCTGCCTACTGTCTCACCAGCTTCGAAAAAACTCTTCGAGGCCAGATACGTCTCGTACAACGGACCCTCAAATTTCACCGCGCTCTTACAATCGCCTTCGAACGGATACGAAATAGCCAGCGACCTTTGCGCCTGCGCCTTGGCCTGCGCGGTCGTAGCCATATCCAGGGCTTTCCGAAAGCGATCCCTAGCTTCGCCGTATTGGCCCTTCAAATCCAGCTCGCGGCCTTCCCGCAAAAGGCCGGCCGCATCCTGCGCCAACACACCGGCGCCACTGGCCAAAAACGCAGCAATTGCGAAGCAAAATCCACACGGTTGTCCGCTCATGGCACGGATTATCCCACACACATCACAGCCCCGAGTCCCCAGCCCCCAGCCCAGTTCCTCAAGTCCCCGCACATCCAGCCGAAAAGGAATACGGGAGGTTCCGTATCGACCAAGCTCTCCAACTCGACGCCACTGGACGCCTGAACAAGGAAGACAAGCTGGATCTCTGCGTAAAGAGAATCTTCCACAGCGAGGGTGTTCCGCCGTTCTGCGACCACGCCAATGAGATCATGGTCCGCACTCTCGATCTGGACGCCGGCAGTTCCAAGGAGTTGGTGCATATCATCCTGCAGGATCTCGGCCTGGCCACGCAGGTACTGCGCCTGGCGAATTCCGCCATGTATAACCATTCCGGGCGTCCCATTCTGAGTATTGCCCACGCTGTCATCCTGCTGGGCTGGCTACAAGTCCGGAACATGGTGAGCGCCGTCCGTTTTATCGAACATTTCGCCAATCGTTCCCCCGGCCTGCGCGAGATGGTGCTGCTATCCGTGCTCACGGCCGCACAGAGCCGCGATGTAGCTGCTGCCATTGGTTACCCACGGCCGGAAGAAGCCTACATTTGCGGCCTGTTCCGCAACCTGGGAGAAGTGCTCATCGCCTGTCATTTTCCCAACGAGTATTCGCGCATCATACTGACCATGGAAGAGGAGAAGATTCCAGAGCGCGCCGCCTGCGTCCGCATTCTCGATTTCTCCTGGGACGACGTGGGAATACTGGTGGCCGGCAGCTGGAACATGCCCGCCCAGGTGCGGCAGAGCATGGCTGGGGGAACACCGGCGGGGCCGCCGCTCGATCGTTGCCTGGCCTCCGTCACCAATTACGGCCACAACCTGACGCGCGCGTTGTATCGCAACGGCGCGGCCGTGGATTCCCTGCATCTTGAAACGGTGCTGGATACAATAGGACAGCCCACGCTGGTTTCCGTTCGCGATTTGTGCTGCATCGTCGATTCCGCCGTGCTCGAAACGCGCGAGACTTTCTCGGCTCTTCAGATTCCCACCGAGACTCTGCGTCTCTCCAAACAAGCCGAGCGCGCCCGCCAGATTCTGGAGTCGATGCCCATCTTCGATAGCGCCGGCCTCAACACTTTAGATCAAGCCATTCAGCGAGCGGCCGCCATCTTGAATCAGGGTGTTTTGGAACTCACTCCGTTTATCTCCATGCTGCTGGATGCATTGCGGACCGCCGGCTTCGACCGCGTGGTGTTCGGCCTGATGAACGATAACCTGACCTTCATTCGCGGCCGCCTGGCCAGCGCCGCCTCGGTGGACGATCTGTTGAATCGCTTCCAATTCCCCATGGACGGCGCCGACGGCCCCATTCGGACAGCCTTGCAGCGCAAGGAAGACATATACGTAGACCGTGCCCGCGACGCCCGCTATGATCAGTCCGCGCTCGTGACCGCCCTGGAGCCCGGCGGATTCGCGCTTCTTCCAATCGTGATCGAACGCAAGACCGCCGGCTGCCTCTACGCCGACCTGCCCGGTTCGCCGCACGGCTTCGACGCAGTCCGACCCGCCTTCTCCCGCGTGCGCCACCTAATCGCCCAAGCTATCCGCAAACAAGCCTTCCCCACCAGCGCTACCGAGCCACGACCGCAATCTACCGAGCCACGACCGTAAGGGAGTGGTTTCTGCCACCAGCCACCAGCCACCAGCCACCAGCCACCTGCCACCAGCCACCAGCCACCGCCCACCCGTCCTCAAGTCCCACCCAATCCGGCCGAAATGAACTAAAGGAGGTGGTGTATCGCTCACGCCCTCCAACTCGACAGAGCCCTCACGAAAGAAGAAAAGCTCGATCTATGCGTCCAGCGAATCTTCCGCGGCGGAGGTGTGCCTTCCTTCCGCCGGCATGCCAACGAGATCCTGGTCCGCACCCTCGATGTGGACGGCGGTAGCTCCCATGCTCTCAATCGCATCATCCTCCACGATGTCGGCTTGGCGGCGCAGATCCTGCGCGCCGCCAACTCAGTCATGTACAACCATTCCGGGCACCCCATCCTGAACATTACCCACGCCACCACGCTGCTTGGCTGGCTAGAAGTTCGCAACATGGCCGGCGTGGACCGCCATATCGAACACTTCGCCAACAGCTCTCCCGGATTGCGCGAACTGCTGCTAGCGTCCGTGTTGACCGCGGTCCAAAGCCGGGATGTCGCCGCCGTCATCGGCTATCCGCGTCCCGAGGAGGCGTACATTTGCGGTCTATTCCGCAATCTGGGAGAAGTGCTGATCGGCTGTCATTATCCGCACGAATACTCGCGCGTCATATTAGCCATGGACGAAGACAAGATCCCCGAGCGCGCAGCCTGCTTCCGCGTTCTCAATTTCTCCTGGGAAGACGTTGGAATTCGGGTGGCCGCCGGTTGGAACATGCCCGCTCAAGTGCGGCGAAGCATGCAGCCATCGGCAGCGGCTGGGTCATCGCTCGACCGGTCGCTCGCTTCCATTACCAACTACAGCCACAACCTTACTCACGCTCTCTATCGCAAAGGCATTGCCGTAGATTCAAAGCATATCGAGAGTGTGCTGGATCCCTCCGGAAAGGCTACGCTGCTTTCCGGCCGCGATCTCCGCCGCATCGTGGATTCCGCCGTCATTGAAACCAGCCCGGCATTCTCTTCTCTGCGGATCTCAACCGAGACCTTGCGTATCTCCAAGCAAGCTGAACAAGCGCGCGCCATTCTTGAGTCCATGCCGCTCTTCGGCGCCGCCGGGCTCAACATCGCCGCCGGGCTTAACACCTTAGATCAAGCCATTCAAAAAGCTACTGACCTTCTCGATCAACCGGAGCTGAATCTAACTCCCTTCATCTCCGCCCTGCTCGATGCCGTGTGCACCGCCGGGTTCGACCGTGTGGTCTTCGGTCTCATGAACGAGAACCGGACACGGATTGTAGGTCGTCTCGCCAGCGGAGCATCGGCGGACGACCTTTTAAGCCGCTTTCAGTTCTCCATGGATGGGGCCGGTGGCCCCATTCGGACTGCGCTGCAACGCCGCGAAGACATCTGGATAGACCGCGCCCGCGATGGGCGCTACGATGGCTCCGACCTGATCACGGCTTTCAACCCGGAAGGCTTCGCGCTGCTCCCCGTCGTGATCGACCGCAAAACGGTAGCCTGCCTGTATGCCGACCTCCACGGCTCCCTGCACCAACTCGACCGGGTTCGGCCGGCCTTTGCCCGCGCGCGCGACCTCATCGCTGAGGCCATCCACAAACAGGCCTCGCGCCCGACAGCCCCCAACCCCTAGTCCCCAGTCCTCGGCCCC
>DASYNU010000187.1:0-37055 GCA_036008345.1 Bryobacteraceae bacterium | reverse complement strand
GCAACCGGCAAGGGCTGGATGGATCTGATCGTCGGGCATCTCGATCTTCAAATGGCGCGCTTCTATCGCAATCTGGGAGACGGCTCTTTTGAGGATGCTACCTTCAGCGCGAAGCTATCCTATGCGACTTTTCATACTAGTGTGTTCGGCGCGCGCTTTCTGGATTACGATAACGACGGGCGGCGCGACATATTCATGGCGGCCGGCCATGTGCTCGACAACATCGATCGCTACCGGCCGGGCACCGGCTACGCAGAGCCGAAGCTGATGTTCCACAACGCGGGCAACAGTGTGTTTGAAAACGTTAGCGATCAACTGGGGCCGGATTTCCAAGTTCCCTGCGTAAGCCGGGGCGCGGCGGTGGGCGATTTCGACAACGACGGAGACCTCGACATTCTGGTGAGCAATAACGGCGGAGCGCCGCAGCTTCTTCGCAACGATGGCGGCAACGCCAACCACTGGTTACAGATTCTCCTGATTGGCACGCGTTCGAATCGCGATGGAGTGGGCGCACGCGTGAAAATTTCCGCTGGAGACTTCACACTCTATGAGCAAAAGAAAGGTGGCATGAGCTACCAGTCAGCGCAGGATCCTCGGCTGCACTTCGGGTTGGGCAATCGTACCAAAATAGATCTGATCGAGATTCGGTGGCCTAGCGGAAGCGTAACCAGATTACGCGATATTGCTTGCGATCGGATTCTCGCGGTCAAGGAAGGTGTTGGATTGATCAAGTACGAATTTCCGCGCGTGCCCAGCGGTTGATTAGCTGCAACTTGTTCGCAGGCGAAAGCGCTTGCGCCACTAATCTCGGCCGCCAGTGTATCCGGCATGTCCGCCACTCGCGGAGCCAATTCTAGCGGCCTCCTGCCGATTCAAATCCGCCAAAATAGCCAACGCCTCGCGGGCTTTTTCCGGTTGGCCGGCGCGCCGGTACGCGGCAGCCAGAGCTGAGTACACGCCACGATTGCGTGGATCGAACTGCTTCGCGGATTCAAGCTGGGCAACTGCTTCCTCCGTGCGTTGTTGCGCCAGATAGATTCGGCCCAGTGCGATGTGCGCGCTCGAATAAGCGGGACGCTCCGCAACAGCCTTTTCAAGCGCAGCTTGCGCTTCGCGGAAATCATCCGGTGTAGCCGGGGTGGCTCCGGCGCGCAATAGGGCTTCTCCGAGCATCGTCAACAGAAGGTAGTGAGCATGCCCCTGGGCGATCCCTTCGCGCGCTGTTCGAATCACTCTCTCAACGTCGCCGGCGAGGAAAGCTTGCTGGGCCGCCGCGATGTACACGATGTCCGAAGCGGGCGCGAGTTTTTGTGCGAGCTCGAAATCCTGATTGGCGAGCAAGCGCAGGTCCATCTGGGACCGGAAGAGCCCTCGCTCGAAATGCAGCCGCGCGGATTCCGGCAGGTTTTGGAGTCCAATATTCAGCACCTGAATGCCCAGCTCATGAAAACCTTCGTCCAGACAAGCCTCGGAAACCAGGAGATAAAGCTTTTCGTTTGTCGGCGTGAGCGCGGCGGCGTCTTGCAGCGCTTTCAGCGCCGCATCTTGTTGGCCATCGCCGATCAAAGCTTGTGCCAGCAGGTTGTCTACTTCTGCGGAACGTTTCGCGCCCGAGAGTTGCTTCAGAATTTGAATGGCTTGCTTAAATTCGCGAGTTCCCACATAACAGAGCGCGAGGTTAAAATCGAGCGCGAATGTCTCCGTCACGTGGCCGCGGGCGGATAAGAAATGAGGAATCGCCTGCTGGAACTGTCCTTCGCGTGTCAGAGCGATACCCACGCGCAAATCGCTTTCCGCCTGCTGGTCCGTCTTCTGCGAGAACAACGCGCCGGTTACCAGCAATACCAGACCAATTCGAAGACGAATCATTCGGCTACTTCCAGCCTTGACCCTCGGTGATCGTAACATAGCGATCTATCGGGAGATCGTGAAAGCGCTCCACGCTACCCGCTGGTTGAGGCCAGCGCACTTCCAGCCAATCGATCTTCGCGGATTGGCCGAGTCCCAGGACCATGCGTGGATCGTGGGAAGACAGAAAACTCCCTCCAGAAATCTTTACGCGGCGGCGCTTCAACGGTCCGGCCTGATAGGTAACAATGGCGCCGATAGCATCCACGTTCGACTTGCGGCCAATCAGGCGCACTCCCAACCAGTGATTCCGGCGGCCCACATTATTTCGCAGCAGGATCGGCGCGCCGTCGTTCACCGTGACCAAAACATCTACCGCGCCATCGTTGTCGAAATCGCCCAGCGCGAGCCCACGGCCCGCGATTCCTCTATGAAAAGCCGGGCCGGCCTGCGCTGTGACGTTTTTCCATTGAGCGCCCATATTCTGAAACAGCACCATCGGCATTCGGTAGTCCAGGCTGGGCGTATACAGCTTCACCATAGTATCGGGATGGCCGTTGCACAGGATCAGATCGAGATTCCCATCATTGTCGAAATCGAAGAACTTCAAGCCCCAGCCGCTCAGGAACCGGGTTGCCGCGGCGATGCCGGACGGAATCGCCATGTCGTCGAAGGTCTCATCTCCGTTGTTGCGATAGAGCGAATACGACTCATGATCGATATTGGCGACGAAGAGATCCACGTTGCCGTCTTCGTTGTAGTCGGCCGCATCCACGCCCATTCCGGATCGGGCCGCGCCGAACGAGTTATAGGCCACCCCCGCGATCAGAGCGATCTCTTCGAACTTGCCCTTTCCGCGATTGGCGAACAAGCAGTTCGGCATGCCATCGTTGCTCACGAAAAGATCCACGCGGCCGTCGTTGTTGATGTCGGCGGCAACCACGCCCCACGCCCGCGTCAACGTACCGGCGATCCCGGACTCTTTGCTCACATCGGTGAAAGTCCCATCGCCATTGTTATGAAACAGCCAACAGGTAGAGGGCTTGACCACACTCGGGCTGCAATAGTAATGCGCGCCCGTATCGCGATTGCCGCAGAACACTGCCTTCGATTTATCAAAATCACCGAAACGGCAAACGAAGAGATCCAGCCTGCCGTCGTTGTCGTAATCGAACCAAACCGCGCTGCTGCTCCAACCCGGCGCCGCGACTCCGGCTTTTTCGGTCACATCTGTGAATGTTCCGTCGCCGTTGTTGCGATAAAGAATGCTGCGTGGATATTGCGTGACATATAGGTCCGGGAAACCATCGCCATTGAAGTCGCCTACAGCGGCGCCCATACCGTAGGCGCTGCCCCGCACTCCTGCTCTCTCTGTTACATCCGTGAATGTACCGTCGCGATTGTTGCGGTAAAGAGCGTTGCTTAACGGACTGGACGGCGAGTAAAAATCACAAGGACCGCTATTGACCAGGTAGATGTCCATCCAACCATCGTTGTCGTAGTCGAGAAACGCGCAGCCCGGGCCGATGGTCTCGGGAACATACATTTTCGCGGAGAGCCCGGCGACATGCGCCCAGTAAATTCCGCTAGAAGCGGACGGGATCTCTTCGAAAAACGAAGCATCCGCCGGAGCAGCGAAGGCGGCGGCCGAAGTGGACAGCAATTGCAAAAAACGGCGCCGGGCAATGGAATGACGCATCAGCGAACCGGGCGCCCATCCGGTCCCGTAGCCTTATGTCCCTGGGCGGCCGCAGCTTGATCGCGTAACGTAATCTCGCGCGCGGCACCCTCCTTGTTGCCCGTGCGTTGGTAGGCGATGGCCAGTTGATAGTGCCCGGAGGGATCTTCCGGCTGCATGCGGACATAAGTCTCGAGCGGGGGTACCGCTTCCGCGAATTTCCTGGCGGAAGTCAAAGAAATTCCCATCGCGAGATACGCCTCGGAGAACCCAACATCGAGAGTTGAGGCGCGCGAAAAATGCTGGGCCGCGTCATCCCACTGGCCTGCACGCCTGGCTAGCTCGCCCAGGATGAACTCAGCCGAGGCGTTGCGTGGATCCACTTGTAGCTCTTTTTGAAACTCGGCGCGTGCCTCATCCACCGGGCCAGTTTCTCCGGCTTTCGAAAGCAATACCTGGCCCAACCGGTAATGAATGCGAGGCGCACTGGGATTCTGTTCGAGAATAGCCTTGTAGATACCAGCGGCTTCATCCCATGCGCCGCGCGATTCAAAAGCTTCCGCTTCCAGCATGCGGGCTTGGGCCGACGTGGGTGCTTTCGCGGCCAGCTCCTGCGATGTGCGGCTGGCTAATTCGGAAAAATAGTGCACGGTAACGTATAACACTTCGGGATCGTCCGGGAACTCGCGCTTGAGTAGCAACAGCGCATTAATGGCGGAGGGCTTGTGATCCAGAGCCATCGCGCAACGCGCCTGCGCCATCGCGGCATGATACCGGAGTTGTTTGTCCGTCAGGCGCGGCATGGAGCGCTCCAGGATCGGCAGCGCTTCCTTGCATCGCCCCTGTTCTACCAACTCGATCGCGTGCTGGGTGGAAGCCGAACTGTCGCCAACAGCGGGCTTGGCAGCGCTCTGAGCGCTGCCGATAACTGGACAAACAAATAGAAGCAGCAGTGAACTGCGATTCGAAAGCATTCTCAATCCTCACTCTACTACGGGATTTGGGCCGCCTCATTCTTGGTGGCTATCAGACGCCCTTCCCCATCGCGTACCACCAGGCGGATCAGATAATTCCCGGACTTTACGTCAAAGCTGGAATTGACATTGATCGCATGCCGATGTTTGCTCTCGGCGTTCAGCCGCACTTGCATCGTCTTTTGCCAGCCGCCGACAACGTTCCCGTTGTTATCGAACAGCGCCAATACCAACGTCAGATCCCCTCCGTTGAGCGGCTGATTCAGCCCCACGCTGGCCGCCACTTTCAACTTCACCTCCGTATCGCTCGACCGGGAGAACTCGGTGTGCAGCTCCACCGGCAGGCCCTGGATTTCTTCCCGCGAGTAGACCGCGCTATCGACATTATTTTTCGCAATAGGTAGTTCACTCTCCCGGTCCTTTGGAACAAAGTATCCGTGGCGGGCCTGCAGGCTCAGTCTTCCCGCGGATTTCAGCTTTACCTTCAACACGTGGAAGCTTCCATCCGTTTTCAGATCCTCGGGCTCGAAGCCTAGCACGTAGATGTACTTGGGTGGCGTCACCAGCCGCCGGAAGCCACCCTCGAAATCGTTGGAATTCTGGATCAATGTCCCGCCGGTCCCCGCCGCCATCTCCGCCAGCACTCCCGAGCGGACCACCGCTTCGGCTTTCTGGTATTGCGGCAGCCCCGCGCCATTCTCTTCGTTAACCCCGCCTGCCGGACTGCTGGTATAGAGGCCCCGCGCATCCAGCGAACTGATTACAACGCTGGCGCGAGTTGCGCGATCCACCACGTCCAATTCGTCCTCCCGCATATCCTCTCCCACTAGGAAGCCAGGCGAAGCGAGTATGATGATTCGCTGTCCCGGCATCATCGAAATGCGGCGTATCGCGTCTTTGAGCACTAACAACGAAGTTCGGCTTTCGTTTAATCCTCGCTGGAGTGCGCGCCGTGCCGTGTCCCTGGCAATGCCGCGCGCCATGTCGATTTCGCGTGGGTTGAGGCGCATGCAACTCATGGTTTCCGCCGTGACCGCTTCCAATGCCGCTTGGTCGCCTTGGTTCCGGATCAGGTCCGCCACGTAGTAACTCACGTCCGGACAGTCCCCATCTCCGGAGCTGGGGAGTGGATGGGGACGAAGTTCGAGCAAAGCAGCGTGCAGCTTCGCACGGTCACTCGTAAAGTCGAGCATGCCTTGCCCCGACGTAGTGAAGATGGCCATGCGATCGGTGGGGTGCGATGCGTCGATGTTCCGGCCGGCGCCGTCCCGCACCTGCGCCAGGTCTGCGAAATTGAGATGGATGTCGTCAAAAAGGTAGGCGATGAAACTCTCGGGCGCATCCGCCGGCTGATCCGCTGGGTTGTCTCGACGGCCGCCGTCCGTTGACTCTGTCACCTGACCGCCGGATTTCTCCACGGTGAACTTCGTGATCTGCTGCCGTTTGCCTTTGTCGAAAAGCTGGAAATCGTCCTTAGTCAAACTGCCGACGGCCTGTCCCTTCGAATCACGCACCACCACCGGGACCACCACTAAATGCACGCCGGTCTTGAAAGTGACGTTGTCGTCGGTTTGGGCAAACGCGTACCACGCCGCCAGAACGAAAGAAACGGCTAGAAACAAGACATCCGAGATTCTAATTTGGGCTTTCAATTTTCGAACAGTATACACCCGGCCGCCGCTGTTTGATCCGCAAGGAACCTTTCAATTTTCATATCCGCTCTAAAACTCTCCAAACTTCTGTAAGCGGTAGCAAACAAGTTACAAAAACACCTTGACTCGGTTAATTTTTCATGAGAGTATTGATCACTGTATCCAGATGTAAGCGCTTACCTTGGAGGGTCCTACATGACGTCTATGAATTGCGTCGAGGCCGTATCTAGCAGAGCAGCCCGTTCGCTCTTTGCCGCCACACTAGTTTCTCTTGTGATATTTTTGCTGGCTGGTGCTAGCCTTTGGGCTCAGTCCTCCCAGGGGACCGTGAGCGTTACGGTAGTTGATCCGGGAGGCGCCACGATTCCAGGCGCCAAACTGGAACTTCGTGACCTCGGCACCAACGATCTTCGCACCGGTACGTCGACGGATGGCGGCACTTACCGCTTTGTCAATCTGAACAACGGCAGTTATGCTTTGACCGTCGGAAAAGAGGGTTTCTCGAAAGAAGTCGTCAGCCCCATCCTGGTGCAGGTCGCGCGTGTGAGCGACATAACGGTAGCTCTGAAGGTTGGCGCGCTCAACCAAACGGTGGAAGTGAGCGGCGAAGGCGTGACCGTACTCGAAACCTCGTCGAACATGATCGGCACCACCATCGACCTCAAGCAGATCGAGGATCTGCCGATCGGCGGCCGCGACCTGACTCAGTTGTCGTTTCTGACACCGGGCTACAACGGCACCTGGAATGGACTCCCCTCAATCGACCAGGGCAACAATATCGATGGTGTGATCGGCAGCCCCAGCCGCATGAAGTTCACCGGCAATGCCTATCCCGCGGTGTCCGCTCGTCTGGAAGATATTGGGGAGATGACCGTGCAAACTGACCAGCTGGATCTGGACCAGGGCTTCGGTCAAGCCAGTATGCAGATCAACTTCATCACGCGGCGAGGCACCAATGCCTTCCATGGACGCGTGTACGAAGATTTCCGAAATGCAGATCTGAACGCCAATTCGTGGGCCAACAACGGCTATGGCATCGCTCGGCCGCCCCTCATCCTCAACGATTTTGGCGGCAGCGTGGGAGGCCCGGTCATTAAGAACAAGCTGTTCTTCTTCGCGAGTTACTCCATGTCCAAATCGCCCGGCACCATCAGTACATCACAAACCGTGCTCCTGCCCGCGGCGCAAGCAGGCAACTTCCAATACACCGGATCCGACGGCGTCAACCGCACTGTCAATGTCTTGAACTTGGCGCATGGCTTCAATCCTGCTCTGCCGGGTACAATCAATTCCACGATCGCAAGCGAGTTGACGGGGGTAAATGGGGCGCTGAAGTACGGCTCTATTTCGGGACTCTCCGATCCTAACCTCGCTACTCTGAATTGGGTTCAGGGGTCTCCGACCACGTTCTACTACCCGACTTTCCGCATCGACTACAACATGACGGACAAGCTGCGGTTCCATCTGGCCTTCAATGAGACCAAAGAAGTGCAGCCCGCCGTTTCGCCGTCGTACCTGCCGGGACCGGGCTATTCGGATCAAATCGCCGGCAGCAAGAACAACAACTATACGGCCTCGTTTGGATTCGATTGGATAATATCTCCCAAAGTGGTGAATGAGTTCAAGGGAGGCTTCCTGTACAACGCGGCCTGGTACGGATACAACGCCGCCCCGTTGTACGTCACCTCGATCGGGCTGGTCAACTGGGGCATTGCGCAGTCGGGTCAGAATTTCAATTTGGGCATCAACACGAACTATCCCGTCTTCAATGCCTCCGACTCGGTGACTTGGCAGACCGGCAAGCACAACGTCAAATTCGGCTTCTCCTGGTGGCGCGAACAGGATCACTACTACAACGCACCGGCTGGCTGGCCCACTTACAATTTTGGGCTCGTCAACGGCGATCCGGCTCTGGCGGCGTTCTCGAATTCCGGCTCGTCGGCCAGTTTGCCTGGCGCAACTTCCGCTCAGCTGGCCGAAGCCGAGCAATTGTACTCTGTGCTCACTGGGCGCCTTTCGGGTGTAAATGGCCAGTATGGTGTGGACCCGGCAACAAAATCCTATATTCAGAAGCCAGGCAGCTCTTACAATCTGGACGAGCTGATCGGGGCGTGGGGATTGTTCGCGCAGGATTCCTTCCGCTTGCGTCCGAATCTCACCATTAACTACGGCCTGCGCTGGGACTTCACAGGTGACAACCACGATCTCACCAACGAATACTCCGGCGCCCTGCCCGCCGCGATCTACGGTCCCACGCCAGTTGGGGATCTCTTCGCGCCTGGCGTGTTGGGTAGCAACACGAATCCGTCTCTCGTGGCGCGCTCGCATCAGTACAAACCCTGGGATGTCAGCCCGCAACCTTCCATTGGAATCGCCTGGTCACCCGACTTCAAGGATGGCTTCCTTGGAAAACTCACCGGTGGCGGCAAGACCGTCGTTCGCGCCGGCTATTCGCTCCGGCGCTTCACTGAACCGCAGCAATATTTCTGGAACCAGGCCACTAACTATGGCTCGTTCTATTACCAGAACTTCAACTTGTATTCGAACAACACCGGCACTACCGGATCGTTCGCTCCGGGTTCTCTTTCGCTCGGGCAATCGTTACCGCCATTCGCCTACAACCCGGCTGCTTATTCAGCGACCAATCCGGAAGCGAATGCCACATTCCAATCTCTGACCTATCTCGGAAACGACGTCAACGGCCTGAATCCGAACATCGCCCAGCCCTACACCCAGTCTTGGAATTTCGGCATCCAGCGCGAGCTGCCCGGAGCTGGAGTACTGGAGGTCCGCTATAACGGCAGCCACACTATCCATCAGTGGCTGTCCGAGAACACGAACGAGGTCAACGTATTCGAGAACGGATTCCTCACTCAGTTCCAGGCGGCGCAGCAAAACCTGAAGATCAATCAACAACACAACATTAGTTCCTTCGCCGACAATGGGTACGCGGGCCAGACGCAGACGCCAATTTTCAATGCAGCCTTTGCGGGGGAGGGTTCAGGAGGCGCTGGTGTGCCGCTGGCAGACTACGGCAATACGAACTTCATCAACGATTTGAACACCGGGCAAGTGGGAGCTTTGGCAAACGTTCTGGCAGGCGCGAATTACAATCCGCAGTATTTTTGCAACCTGGTGGGTTCCAGCTTCAAGCCCTGCGCCACGAACGCGGGATTCACGGGGAAGGGCGCCGGCTATCCAATCAATTTCTTCCAGACGAATCCTTTCTCAGCCGGCCAGCCGGTTTATTACATGGACGCGATTGGCTATTCCAATTACAACGCGCTGCAAGTGGATTACCGGCAAAAACCCTGGCATGGCCTTCAATTTGACGCGAACTATACCTGGAGCCACACGCTCGGTCTCGCCACGCCCAACCAGTGGACCAGTCAATCTACCCAGTACACTCTGCGAGATCTGCGGGAGAGCTACGGTCCGACATTGTTCGACCTTCACAACGTAGTTCATGCCAACGGAACCTATGACCTGCCGTTTGGTAAGGGCCGCCAGTGGCTCAACCACGGCGGAGTAACGAATGCGATTCTCGGAGGCTGGACTCTGGGCGACATTTTCACCTTCCAGACTGGCGCGCCCCAAGTGATCCTGGGCGGCAATTCGACGTTTAACGATTATGGCGACGGCGGCGTGGTTCTCAACGGAGTCTCGCGGTCCCAATTGCAGAGTTCGGTCGGTGTGTATTCTGTCGGCAACGCAGGCTACGTGAACGCCATCAACCCGACATATATCACCCCTGGGGTTGGCGCCAACACCTCCTTTCTCAAGCCCAACACGACCGCCGGAACATTTGGTCAGATCTTCTACATGTACGGACCGCATCAGACGTTTAACGATATGTCTCTGACTAAGCGAATTGCGATCACGGAGAGGATACGGTTCGTGCTGCAAGCGGAGTTTCTCAACGCGTTCAACCATCCGGTGTTCTCCTGGTCTGGTGGCAGCAATAACCTCCAGTCGACCAGCTTTGGGCAAGCCTATAACAGCAACGGTCCTCGTAACATCGAATTGCGGGCCAACATCGAGTTTTGAGGGTCGTCACGGGCCGATTCGGCGCCCACTAACTTCACGGATGTTGGAGATCGCCCGCCAACATCCTGATATGGTTAGTAACTGCCAGCGGATGTCTGTTGGCGGGCGAGGAGGCCACACTTTGAGCAAGCTGAATCGGCGGAGCATTCTGCGTGGGGGCGGATTAGCGGCGTTAGGCGCAGGCCTGGGATCGGCTCAGCACCCGTCGGACTGCAACTGTACTCAAGCCTCCGACGGTTCGCCATTGGACACGTCCACCAGCGAGCTGCGGCCCATGATCGAGCGCTACGACGTCGAACTGCGCGATCTCAATCGTGTCTACCCGCTGCCCAGCTCCAGCTCGCGCCACTCGCGCCTCGATAAATTTTATTCCGAGCAACTGCGCCTGGTGGAATCCGTGAAATTCGACGGGCTCAGCCCGGCCGGCAAGATCGACTACCTGCTTTTGCGCGGCCGTCTGCTCTCCCACCAAAAACAACTCGCCGCCGAATCCCGTCAGGAGGAAGAGATCGCCCCGCTGCTTCCTTTCCAACCGGACATCATCGCCTTCGAAGAGGCGCGCCGGCGGATGGAAACTCTGGATCCACAAAAGAGCGCGGTCACACTGAATAAGATCGCGTCAGACATCGAAGCTGCCAAAGCTTCGCTCTCCAGTTCCAAGCTCGCGCCCGCGGTGCTGAACCGTGCCGCGACGCGGCTGGCTGGCCTGCGCGAAAACTTCCGCACCTGGTTCAACTTTTATCATCTGTACAATCCCAGCTTCGCGTGGTGGACCGACGCCGAATTCAAGCGTGCCGACGACGCGCTGGATGCATACGCCAAGTTGGTGCGTAGTGCCGCAGGCGCGGCTGCTGACCGAAGCGACGACGAGGCTGAGGCGCCGCCGAACCATGCGCCTGCCGGCCCGCCAGCGAGTAACGGCCCTGCAATTGGAAGCGACGAAGAATTGTCAGGCATTGGCCCGGTTGGCAATGCGGCGCTGGTTGAGGCGTTGCATTCTGCCATGATTCCTTATTCGCCCGACGAGTTGATTAAGATCGCCAATCGCGAGTTCGCCTGGTGTGATCGTGAAATGCTGCGCGCCTCGGCCGAAATGGGTTTCGGCAACAACTGGAAGAAGGCCGTTGAAGCCGTCAAGAACAAGTATGTCGAACCCGGCCAGATGATTTATCTGGTTCGGGACCTTTCACGCGAAGCCATCGAGTTTTTAGAGAATCGGAAATTGGTCACACTCCCTCCGCTGGTCAAAGAAGATTATTGGGAAGAGGCGATGACCCCGCGCATGCAATTGGTGAACCCCTTTTTCACCGGAGGCCCCACTATCCAGGTCTCTTCGCCCGCCAGTAGCCAGACCCTCCAGCAGCGTATGGAGGCGCTTCGCGGCAATAACATGTTCTTCGCCCGTGCCACTGTCTTTCATGAACTGATACCCGGCCATCACATGCAGTTTTATATGACGCAACGTTACCGGGCATACCGCAGGCCATTCGCCACGCCCTTCTGGACGGAAGGCATGGCGTTCTACTGGGAGATGCTCCTTTGGGATTTGGGATTCACTCACACTCCCGAACAACGCGTGGGCGCGCTGGTGTGGAGAATGCACCGCTGCGCGCGCATCGTCTTTTCACTGAGCTTCCACCTCAAGAAGATGACCGCCATTGATTGCGTGCAGTTCCTCATGGACCGGGTGGGTTTTGATCGCGCCAATGCCGAAGGTGAAGTGCGCCGTTCGTTCAACGGCTCCTACCCGCCCATCTACCAATGCGCGTATATGCTGGGCGCCCTTCAGTTCTACGCGTTGCATCAGGAACTGGTTGGCTCCGGCAAGATGTCGAACCTTGCTTTCCATGACGCCATGTATCGCGAAGGCAACATCCCGGTAGAGATGCTGCGCCTGGCTCTCACCGGCCAGAATATCTCGCGTGACTACCAGACCAGTTGGATGTTCTACAAGTCCCTCGCGTAAGTTCTAAAAAGTGACGTCCAGGGGTTTTTTGGCCAACAACATCGTCAGCAGGCTGACCGCAAAGAACCAGAGCAGCCAATGTGCGCCGAAGCCGAAGATATTAACCTTGGCAGCGGGATAAGATACGCCGATCCAGCGTAAGGGGCCGTCCGGCAGGCGCGACTCGCCAGGATAACGAAGCCAATCGAGCAGCGGCCCGACGCGCCGTTCGGCTATTAATCCTGAACGTGCGCCGCTCTTTACATCCTTCGAAAGGGAGACGCCTGCCCACTGTAAATTCACGCTTCCGGACGTGGCAGCCAGTGCGCGCACGCGCCAAGAGACTTGGTGGATATCCGGAATTCGCGCGGAGGGTGTTTCCACGGCGATCCGGATACCTTCTAGCGTGGGCGCCAGAGAACGGACGTCGGTGCCGGCCTTGAATTGCGCGGTGATGATTGCGGATTCGCCCGGCCGGAGAGGGCGGTGTCCATACATGCTATCCAGCGCGATCATCAGAAGCGTGGCGGGGATTAGCACGACCACAGTCGGCCGTAGCATCAATACGAGATACCGTGCATTCCAAAGCAGCAACTGTTTTTGCGCGCGAAAGATTAGCGCGGGCTCGTCGGCGTACAACCGAAAGGCATACAGATTGGCCCGCACTTTGCGTTTCGCCAGCGCCACCTGTGGCTGATTGGAGAAGCGCCCGAAGCTCCAGAGCATCGCGATACCAAAAACGATCGCGATGGCGGTGAGGCTCCAGGTTTGCGCGGCCGTGAGCATCTAGTCGATGTAGCCCAGGCCTTTCAACTTGCGCGCGATCTCTTCGTCCGATTGCGCGTCTTCCAGTTTCGCAATCTCCCGCTCGAGCACGTGTTCGATAAATTCCTCGGGCGAACTGTACCCTCCCGCCGCCGCAACTTTCTTGACCTTGCTCAGGAGATCTTTTTTCAGCTTGATATTCGTCATAGAAGAGCCTTGCCTTCCATCCAGGCCGGAGGCTGGACGCCGAATAGGTTCAACGCCGTGGGCGCTAGATCTTCGATGCCGGGGTCATTCGCGTCGATCTTGCGATTCGAAAAAAGCACGCCGGGGACAAGTACCGGATCCACACAATGATCGCCGCTCCAAGCTTTCGGGTTGTCGGAAAGCACATCCGCCGCAACTTTACCCACCGCACCCTCCCAGGAGCAACGATAGCCTTCGTTGTACCCGACGATGAAGTCGGGCGCGGCTTCCAGATAGGGCCCGCGATAGAGAGATGCAGTCTCGTAGACGGTTCGAATTGGCGCCGCGCCGTCCTGGTCTTCGAGCTTGGCCAGTTTGCCGATGATCTCACGCTTGAGTTCGTCGGCTTCACGGCCGCTCGAAACCACGCCGCACGCCTCGCGATCCTTGATGTTCAGATAGAAACCACTCAAACCCAAAGCATAGGCGCGCGTTCGGCTCCAGTCCACGCCTTCGAAGAATGAGCCGCTCTCGAGTTCCCCGTTTTGAAGATAAAGATAGCCGTTGTCGCGCAGCCACGAATTGATATTGACGCCCCGGCGAAATGCACAGAAGCCATGGTCAGACACAACGAATAGTGCCGTGCCGCTATCTACGAAAGGAAGAGTCTTGGCCAGCAGCGCATCCATTCGCTGGTACATCTCCTCTATTACTCTTGCGTGCGGGTCTTGTGCTTCCGTCTCGCGGCACATGTTGCGATAGAACATGTGCTGGATGCGGTCGCTAGTGTCGAATACGCAGGCGGCAACACCACGGCGCGTGCTTTCGAGCGCATCCAGGAACATCGCCTCGCGTTCTTCAAAGATACTGTAGGCCTGTTCGAGGAACGCGTCTTCGTCTATAACGCCTTCGTTGAGCGCCCAAGTGTCTTCGGCCATGCCCACTGTGGCAAATGAGCCCAGCAGGTTCGCCAGATAAGCTGCGTAATACGGCGGATGGCTGAGGGGCAGAGCGGGGCGCTCCGGATCGATATTGATCGGCGACATATATATGCTGAACTCGGGCTCGGTCTCGGTCAATAAAAAACGGACCATCCCACTCACCTTCGCGCCGATCGCTGTGCGGAAGGTCACTCGCTGCCAACCGGTGTATTCGCCGCGGTCGAGTGGGCAGCGGCGTCCTTCGATGCGCAACTCGAAGGAACTTGCGCGGCGTACCACGCGAAAGGGGACGCGCAGAATTGGGGCGCCGTCTACGCAGGTGTCGAGCGGCCCTTCGATTTCACCGGCAAAGCCGTCCGCCGCGCGGCGCAGGGGATACCGGCTGCCATTCTCGTAAGTCGCTTTTTCGATGCTTGTGGTGAACTGCGAGAAGCTGCCCTGGGTGCCTTTGAGATCGGGCGTGGCCATCGCGGAAAGCATTTTGCCATCGAACTTCTCCGGCGGAAAAGTGATGGGCACGCGCAGGATAGTGGAACCGATGCCCAGCTTTCCGAGAATCGTCCAGAAGGGCTGGCTTTTCCGGCGGAACTCGATGCGCGGCCCCGACAGCGGAATACGGAAGCGGCCCAGGCGCAGCACGCGTTCGGGCTGGCCCACGCGCGCCGAAGAAAGTCGCGGTTGGTATGACTTCAGGCTGCGATCGAGAAAATCGAAAATGTTGTGCCGCGCCGGGCTCACGCCGGTTGCAAATGTCGACCAAGCCACCGGCGAAAGAGCCGGAAAGGTGGTTCGCAGCCTCTTATAGGTACCCTCCGCGGCGAGGCGCGCCAGGTTCGGCAGTTTGCCTTCCGCCATCATGCGTTCCGTCAGCCGAGGATCCAGGCCGTCGAGTCCCAGGAAAATGATCTTCTTCACGCGTGCCTTGCGGAAGCTCTTACGGCTGCGCAGCGCACGGCGAGCCATGCGGAAGGGCCACAGCAGGATCGAGAGAGCGCTCATGAACAGACCGGCCACTAGCGTCAGAAACGAACCGAAAAATGCAAAGCCGGCGCCAGGTCCGATGTAGGCGAGCTGCGTGGAATGTGGATCAGAATGCAGCGCAGCCAGAATCACCACGGCCATAATTATCGGCTTGACAGATGAAATCAGCCACACATTGCACCGTGGGGCGGGCGCTTTCGCCTGCCAACCAATTTCTTTGCGCCCGCTTCTCACCTCAGTTTGCCTTCCACGAATGGCACTTCCAGCACCTTTTCGTGCAGGATGGGTCCGTGTCCGAAGTAGCCGTCTTCACCAAATAACTCGCCGTGGTCGGCTGTAATCGTTATGAAGGTGTTCTTTGGAACGATATCGAAAAGCTCTTCGATGACGCCATCCAGATATTTCACAGCCAACACCTGGCGGTGCCGCAGCTCGTCCAGTTTCTTTTGGTTGAAGAAACGCCGCTTTCGCGCCCCGAGCTTGCCTCCCACCACGTGGTCATCCAGATGCTTAAAGACGCCGTGCACGCCTTGGATGTGCGGCCAGTTTTCTTCGGCTTCATCGGGCAGAGCATAAGGGTAATGCGTTTCCCCGACGTTCAACAGCCAGAACGACGGCTGCTTCTCGGAAAACCGCATATCACGCACGATAGCTCGCATATCGTTGTGCTTCTCCATCAGCCGAAAGCTGTCAAACCCGTGGTTGACAGGGGTTTTCGGATTCAGCACAGGCAACGAAACGCGGGCGTGCGTAGAGTATCCGAGAGAGTCTCGCAGAAACGGCGGCAGGTAAAGCTGCGGAACCAGGGACTTGAACTGAATGTCTTTCAAGCCCAGCCGCTGGTTAAAGCGCAGAAAATCCTTCTTGTAATACTCTGACGCGAAAACATGTTTCGGACTTACGTGCGGCATCAGTCCCATGAGCAGGTTGTAGTGGGAAGGCGCGGTCCAGGAAGCGTATGACCAACGCTTTTCCACCGGCCCGAGCCTCCGCATTACGCGCGGCCGCGCGCGCATAAAAGAATCATAGCGGCAGCTATCGAAGACTATAAGGATATAGTTGTTGCCCTGCACTAAGCCATCTCGCGTGTTCCAACATGCCGCATTCACCCTACTCTCTGCCATCCGAAAACCAGGCCTTGCGAACTTGTATTCTAGCGCTCGGATTCATAGCAGTGGCGGCGCCATGCGGCGTGTGTCCGGTGTAATCAGCGCTAGAACGCAAGGTCCGCTGCAAGTAGTTCATTTGAGGTTCACCTCTGGAAGGGTGTATTCTGCCCACGATGGCTCTCATCCGTCAACTCGCAATTGTGGCGCTGGTCCTGCTTACTCCTTGGGTGGCCTCCGCTCAAGAGAAATCCAATCTCGATTTTCTTGCAGGCCGTGGACCAGCTTCACGACATTCCGAGGATGCTGCCCGCGCGGCTTACACAGGAAGCAAATGGCCACCTGCGGAAATGTGCCCAAGTGATTGCCAGGATATCCACGCTCGATGACCTCGCCGCTCACCCGGAAGTTAATGCGAACCAATAGCCTCGAGTCCATCGGCGGGCAGCCCGGACGCACGCCGCTCAACGCCTGCATCGGCGGAACGCTCCAACAAGGTTCCGCGCCGCAACTGAGTACTTTGGGATACATCGGCGGGAAGAAGTGACAGCGCGGAAGTGCGGAACCGCGCTCGCTCTCCTGATTGCCTGCACTAGCGTCTGCGCCTGCCATCGCTCCCAGGCGCACGGTAAGAGGGTTATCGTTCTCGGCGTAGACGGAATGGATCCGGACCTCCTTGAGCGCCACTGGAAGGAATTACCCAATGTCGCGCATCTTCGAGACACCGGGGGCTTTCGGCGGCTCCGCACCACAATGCCGCCCCAAAGCCCAGTGGCTTGGTCAACGTTCATTACAGGTTTGGATCCCACCGGACATGGAATTTTCGACTTCGTCCACCGCGATCCGAAATCCATGCAGCCCTTTTCGTCGATGGGCCGCACGGAGGAGCCCCGGTTCAAGCTCCCGCTCGGTCCCTACGTGCTGCCGCTTTCTTCCGCACATGTCGAGACGTTCCGCAAGGGCCAGGCCTTCTGGCAGATCTTAGCGGATAGGCATATTCCGGTGGCGGTCATTCACATGCCGACGAACTTTCCGCCCGTGAAAGCCGGCGAGGCTTTAGCCGGCATGGGCACGCCTGACATGCGTGGCACGCTGGGTACATTTACCTACTTCACCGACGATCCGGAAGAACTGTCGCGCGATGTTCCAGGCGGACGCATCGTCAAGGTGCATGCAGAGAATGGGCGATTCATCTTGCCCCTGGAAGGGCCGCCCAATTCGCTCCGCAAGAACTCGCGATTCACAACGGTGAACGTCGTCGTAGACGTCGATGCCGAACACAGTGTAGCCCGATTATCCATGGGCGACCCGGTGGCGATCGTGAAGCAAGGCGAGTGGTCCGATTGGCTGCGCGCTGATTTTCCGCTGCTGGGCTGGTTGGCCGGCGCGCGAGGAATGTTTCGAGTCTACGCCAAGGAATTGCACCCGCGCCTGGCGATGTACATAACGCCCGTCAACATTGATCCCCAATCGCCTGAGCTTCCAATTTCGGCGCCTTCTTCTTACAGCCGCGAAGTAGCCCGCGAGGTGGGTCCGTTCTACACACAAGGCATCGCCGAGGATACAGCGGCTTTTCGCCAGGGCGTCCTGACTATGCAGGAATTCGAGGGCCAGAGTGGCCTGGTCGCAGCCGATGAGTTGAGGCTGCTGCGTTATTCGCTGGAGCATTTTCGCGAAGGTCTCCTGTTCTTTTACTTCTCCTCCATCGATCAGAATTCGCACATGCTTTGGGGAAAGCACGAGCCGGAGTTGCTCAAGGTCTATCGCGCCGTGGACGCCGCCATCGGCGAGGCGATGAGCCGGTTTCCCGACGCCGATATCATCGTAATGTCGGATCACGGCTTCAATTCTTTCGAGCGCAGCGTGAATCTGAATACCTGGCTATGGCGGAAAGGCTTTCTTGCCCTCAATGGCCCGCCCTCGGGCGATGACGAAATGTTCGCCAACGTGGACTGGTCGAAAACTCAGGCTTATGCGCTCGGGCTCAACGGCTTGTACCTCAACATCGCGGGCCGGGAAAAATACGGCATTCTGCATCCCGGTGCCGAAAGCGACGCTGTTATGCAGAAGCTCACTGAAGAGTTGCCGCAATTTCGGGATACTGAGAATGGGCGGCAAGTGGTGGAAGTTCTTTCGCCAACTCACGCCGAGCTCGGGCCGGATATGATCGTGGGCTATGGCCGCACCTACCGCGGTTCCTGGCAGACTGCTCTGGGATCAACCCCCGCTTCCGTACTGGATGACAATACGGATGCCTGGATCGCCGATCACTGCATCAATCCTGATGACGTGCCCGGCGTGCTCTTGAGCAATCGGCCTCTGCGCGCCGCGAGTCCTGGGTTGAAGGATGTTACGGTCACGATCCTCGATCTGTTCGGCGCGGGGCCAGCAGCGGGAATGAGCGGAAGGAGAGTGTTCTAAAATGCGCCTGCGCGGATGCATCCGTTTTGCCGCGATCCTGATTGCCCATTCTGTATTTGCCGGGAAGCCATTTCTCGATCGCAAACATTTCTAAGTGTTCGGCGAAGCGCCCATTACCGCATCCTTCTCCCCGAACCTACCAGACCAGCGGGCTGCTTTCAGTCAACGTCCGGCTCCGACTACGCGAAGACACTCAGAGGCCCGCAACGTTCGCTACGATCAGATCATACTTTGCTACCCACGGAAATGACGACGGACCCAGCGAGTCGAGATTGGTCCCTACCTCATCGGCGTGATCGGCGGGCCACGTGTTCCCGTCAAACTGTCCCCACTGAGCGGAGGGCACTGTTACCAGGCCGTCGTTCGCCTGACCTGTGAGCGCGGAGATGTACTGGTAAAACAGGGAGAATATCCGGCAGGTAAAGGGAAAATCAGGACGCCCGGCTCCGGCGACTGAGAAGTAGGCGGTCGCTGGGGCATTTGTGTACGTCGCTGAGAATTGCTGGCAGTACGCCGTTGTCAGGTTTCGCAATCCGTTCAGAGAAATGCCGAGAGCATCGAGCGCGGGTTGCAAAAGGTTCGGGTGAGGTCCGAACGGCAATTGTCCGAAGGGCGCCAGCTTTTCGGGACTGTCAATCAAGTCGGCGATCGGTGAGCCTTGGTGCGGCGTCGAAATCGTCGTTAGGGACCGAATGGGAGCTTGGATGCGATTAGGGTTCACCGGCGACAGTATCCACCGGCTGTCGAGTCCGCCCATGCTGTGGGCGATGATGTGAGTCTTCTGTGACGGGTCGATGCTGCCGTTCGCGAATGCGGCATTGATCTGATCGCGAAGTTGGCCGCCGCGGTAATCGACGCCTTGCGTCGGATCGAGAACAGGAGCGATCACCTTGATACCTTTTTCGCGAAAATAATCGGCGATGTTCCGGAAGTACTGGATTCCGAACTTCTCGCGGAACCCCAAGATTCCATGGACCAGGATAATGTTCATGCTGTGGAATGTTAGCAGAACGGATCGGCGGAGGAAAGACTTAATCGCGGTGCCGGCACTAACCGAGGGATATATCCTAGGTAAACGCCGGTCACGGAAGTTGGCAAGCGCGGACTATCCTCTTGGACGCGTGGCCGGCAAAACCGCCGACTGAGACCTGGGCCTCCGCACGGCCGGGTACCAAGGGGCGTGGGTTGTGACCATGCCCTGAATCAGCCCTAAAGCGACCGTTAGCTGCGTTTAATGTCGCGAGGTGAACCAGTGCGGATGCGGGCAAACCGTGCGGACCAGCAATTTGCCGCTACGTCCTCAGAATCGGAGGCGTTCGTTTGTGCCAATCCGTGGATTGCTGGTAGGCGTAGGCAACCGACAGAACCACCGACTCGTGCCAGGCCGGGGCAACAATCTGTAAGCCGATTGGTAATCCGTCGAAAGAGAACCCGCACGGCAGCGTAATTGCCGGTGTGCCGAAATGGTTGAACGCGGCCGTGTTGCTTGGGGGCCGCCTGTGCGTCTCGTTAACCGTTTCGGAAATCAGGGGAGCAGGTTCCCGCATGGTCGGTAAAACCAGAACATCTACCTGCTCGAAGACGCGCCCGATATCACGCCGGCACTCACGGATTCGCTTCAATGTCTCGATGTAGGCGACCGACTCGACCTTCTTCACCTCATTCAACAAGCGTTGAGACCGCGGATGATACAGATCGGGAGATTTGTCGAAGAACGGTTTCTGATAATGGTACAACTCAACATCGTAGTCGCCGTTTTCTGCTAGCCGGAGGCGGGGCAGAGTTACGTCGCGGGTTTCCCGGACCTTGGTGCGTAGGTGCCTTATGGCTTCTTCGACCGCCGTAGAGACGTCGGGGTGCAGTTGTTCAAAGAAGTATTCACGTGCCACACCCAATCGCAAGTGTGCGATTGAACTCCTCATTGCGTGCAAGTAGTCTGGTACAGGTTCAGGCTGAGTGATCGCATCCAAGGGATCGTAGCCGGCCAGCACTTGGAGAAGGGCGGCAGAATCCTCCACGGTCCGCGTGATTGGACCAATGGTGTCCATGGAATAGGCGGAAGGTACCACGCCTCGAGTGCTCACGCGGCCATACGAGGTCTTGAGTCCAACCACGCCACAGTGCGCGCCGGGAATGCGGACCGAGCCACCGTCGTCGCTGCCGACTGACGCAAAGCAGAGTCCGGCGGATACTGCGGCAGCGGACCCGGCGGAAGAGCCACCAGTGATCCTGTCCGGATTCCAAGGATTATGCACGGGCCCGAAACAACCCGTCGTCCCGGTACCGGCGAACGCCATTTCATCCAGGTTTAATTTACCCAACAACACTACGCCGGCAGCCTTCAGTCGCCTGGCGACCTCCGCATCTTCAGCCGGGATGCGGTCCTTGAAAACCTGGGCTGCTGCGGTGGTCCGTACACCCACCGTGTCGATGTTGTCTTTTAGTGCGAGAGGGATGCCCAGCAGCCGGCTCGAAACGCGGCCGGCTTTTTGCTGGCGGTCGCATTCGCGCGCCTGTTTCAAGGCGGAATCCGCATCCAGGGTGATGAATGAACTCAGGAGACGGTCGAGTTTGCCGATGCGCGCCAGGCACAGTTTTGTCAGTTCTTCCGAAGAAATGCTACGCCGCGAGAGAGCCGCCGCCGCTTCGTTGAGAGTCCATGCGAGCGGGTCCGGCCCTGCTTTCGCGACAGACGGCGTTCCCATCTGCGCCACCATTGCTGTCGCGCCTGTCAGCCATCCGCGCCGCGTGATCTCGTTAAAACTCATGTTGTCCACCGCATTCGTAAGTTGCAAGATTTGCCATTGCCGTGCCGGCTTCTAATCAGGATACATCTGGCTGAGCGGATCATCGGCCATTGGTGCTCCGATTCCACTTTGGCGCTCAGCCGGGTTGGAGTGCCGCAGCTTTAACGCGAGAGGGGCCGTATCACCCGACGCAAATTCTGAATGCGCGCCGGCCGGCAATTTCTATTCGACAGCCCCCTCGTGCCGAGGTGAAAAAGGGACGCCCCTTCGGCCATATTCCGCAATTGCGCGCGCCCATTACCGTGCGGCAAAGGGCTTGCCGCGCACCATGCTATAGACGGAGTCGAAGACGGTCAGGCCAGTAATATTCGCCACGCCGCCAACGGTGATCGGATCGGAGAGATATTGGACCTTGCTGTCGGTCTCCGTGAACGCGGGCCACACGGGAAGGCCTGGGAAGTTTGGATCACCCGTCTTGGCGAAATTGACCCAATAGCTGGACATCTCGCCCGCTAGTTTCCGATCTCCCGCGGTCCAGTTCCAGGCCGACTGGTCAAGGTGGTCGAAGACAAACCAGAGCTCGGCGAAGTGGCTTGCGCCCCAACCCGCGTACACGGAGCCAACCGGGAACGGCGGCTGTTGTCGAAACGAGTAGTAAAAAACCGGATGCCGGCCCGTTCCGGCTTGTAACCTTGCCCATGCCCACATGTCCCAACCAAAGCGGAGGTCGCGCTCCAGGCCGAGTCGGGCCTGCCGCGCCTCATCGTCAGTAGCGTGGGGATATGCGGCGACCAGCTCAGGAGGAAGTTGGCCAACGCTGCGCTCCACATCGCTGGAGAACGTGGCTGCCGTTTCGTGGGATACATCCAGCATGGCGCGCGCCTCATCGGCGTTCGAACCGATCAGCAGCGGGACATCGTTTTGCTGCCCTGAAGTGAACGCCTCATAGGGCGAAGCAGGAAGCACATAGGGTTCGATCACGGCGTGAACGATACCGCCGGCGTTGCCAGTGAGTTGGCTCGCGGGCAACAGGCGCAGTTGCTGGAGCACAGGCGCGCCCAAAGAAACAGCGTATTTCTCCCCGTCGCGTTCTGCATTGGCCAGGAGATACTGTGGTCCGAGCTGCAGAGGCTCAAACAGGCCGCCACTTTCTCCGATGGCCCGCTGAAACAAGCCTTTCGCCAAAGGCGAAGCCATCAGGATGCTGACCGATATAGAACCCGAGGATTGACCGGCGATGGTTACGCATTTCGGGTCGCCGCCAAAGGCTGCAATGTTTCGATGCACCCATTCGAGTGCGGCAATCTGGTCCATCAGGCCGTAGTTCCCGGATGAGTGGTGCGGAGACTCGCGCGTGAGCTCAGGAAGCGCAAGAAAGCCAAGTGGACCCAGCCGATAGGCGACGGTCACAACGATCACGCCCTTGCGGGCGAGCCGGTCACCCCAATACAAGGGCATCGAGGCCGACCCGTTTATGTATCCACCGCCATAGATCCAGACGATCACCGGCAGATGCTCCTTTGGCCTATCGTCCGGCGTCCAGATGTTGAGATAGAGGCAATCCTCACTCACTGGCGGTGGCGTCTCGCCCGGCATGGACACACCCACTTGCATACACGCCGGAGCGAACGTATCCGCCTTACGCGTTCGAGTCCAGGGCGCGGCGGGCATTGGGGGACGCCAACGCAGGTCGCCGACCGGTGGCGCGGCAAACGGGACTCCCTTAAAGACACTCAAGCCATTTGCGCTCACGCCGGATATTCTGCCGGACTCCGTCGGCACTGTCCGTGTGGCGGCCGCAATGGACAAGTTTGCCGCCGCTGCCAGCACACACACGAGTTTCCATTGATTCTGCAATTGACCCTTCCTTCGAGTCTCCACCTTCGGACGTATTCGCGCTGAGCAATAATGCTCACGTTCCCAACAAATCGGTCGTCGAAACCAAGCCTGGCGTAGTTGGACACCGCGGGGTTAGATTTTGGGAGCAGTCGGCACCTCGTTTTGTAGCCGCTGCACCCCCCGAGCCGCGTTCTCTCCAGTGCGCAGCCGCGTCTCCCCACACACAATGGTACGTGGACAATGAATTGCTAAAATGAGATCACCGCGTTCCCCCCGTTCTGGAGGATTTCCCCGCATGTACCCGTTCCGCGCGCTTCTCTTTGCGGCCGCATTGGCCGGAGCTTGCTCGGCGGCCAATCTCGCCATCTCCACCTATCTAAAAGATGGATTCACACCCACCGCTATCGCCTCGGACTCCGAAGGCAACATCTACCTGGCCGGCAGCGCGGTGACTGGCCCGCTGGACCAAACCACCGGCGCGCTAGTGGCGAAGGTGAATCCGAATGTATCCGAATACCTCTATCTTTCATTTATCGATAGCGCCGCCAGCGACCAGGTGGCGGCGATTGCAATTGACGGCGCGGGCAACGCCTACATCACGGGATCCACCACGAATCCAAACTTCCCCGTCGTCGGAGCCGGCATGCTTGGAACTCCTCCCACTTCCAGCACCGACACGCGCTCCTTCGTCATCAAGTTGAATCCGGAAGGCACAGTCGTATTCTCGGCGCTGATCGGCGGTTCCACCATGTCCAAGGCGAGCGGTATCGCGCTTACCCCGCAGGGCCGGATTCTGGTGAGTGGGATTGCCACTGCCAAAGGATTTCCCGCTACAGCCGGTGCATACAGCGTGGCGGACTCCACCAATCAGTGGTTCCTGATGGAGTTGGATCCGGCCGCTAGCAGCATGATTTTTTCCGCCACCGGGATCGGTGGCAGTTCCATCGCACTGGATGCCGCAGGCAACATCTATCTAGCCGGCAGCAGCACCGCAACCACGTACCCGACAACGCCTGGTGCCTATCAAACCGAGTTTGTTCAGGGTCTCTATTGCTTTGGTATGTGCCAGATATATTTTTCCGGTAACCTCCAACATGTCACGAAAACAGACGCAGCCGCCTCGAAGGTGATTTACTCCACCGGAATCGACGATCCCTCAGGCGGCGCGGGATCCACCACGAACACGGGTCTTGCGGTGGACGCCGCGGGCAATGCCTACGTCACGGGTACTCTCCTTCAAGGCAAGTATCCTTTGACTGTTACGCCTCCCATTGGATACACGGCCTTCACCAGCAAGCTCGATCCGGCCGGCGCGAAGCTTCTGTTCTCGATCCCAGTGGGAGGGGCCGGCGTCCAACTGGATTCCTCCGGATCGGTTTATGTGGGCGGTGCTATCACCACAGTCAGCTCGTTTCTCTTGGTTTTCATGCTGACGCCGCAGGAACCCGCCGTTTACATTCCACCCATTTTTTCCAATATTCCGCAGGAATGCCTTCCCAACTTCATCACGTCGATAAGCGAGTCATACGTAATGAAGCTCGATCCCGCCACCGGCACGGCCGAAGACGCGCAGTTGATTGACGGTTCAGCGCCCGGCGCAGCAGGCATTACATCGGCCGGCGGCAACGTTTGGATCGCCGGTTCCACTCCCGGCCCTCAGGTACCCATTACCCCCGGCGTACTGCTCCCGGATAATTTTGGTCCAGGTTTTCTGGAAGGCGGTTATTTGTCCGCGGTCGGTTTCTCAACCAGCGGCGCCAGCAGGCCGGTGATTGCGTGCGTGTTAGACGGCGGCAACCTGACCCATGTGGGCGCGCTCGGGGCCTACCAGTTGATTTCAATTTTCGGCTCCAACCTCGGGCCCACAAAAGCTGTGAGCGCTCCAAATGGATCGGCTACGCTCGGCGGCGTCACAATTACCTTCGATGGCCGTCCCGCTCAGTTGTTGTACGTTTCGGCCTCGCAAATTAACGTGGGCATCTCGATTCTGCCCATGCCGATCGGAAACGCTTCCATACAACCCTCCACGGTCATGAAGTTGACCGTGAACAATGCAAGCGTCGAGCGGCAATTTCCGCTGACCCTCAACAATTTGAATCTGTTCGCCAATCTCTCGATGGTCCAGGTTTCCTGCGCCACCGCGCAGCCTTCTCCCATCTATGGAGTTCTGCCGGTAGCAACCAACGCCGATGGCTCGCTGAACACCTGCGCGAATCCAGCATTATACGGCTCAACGGTATCGCTGTTCGTGCATGGCGCCGGGTTTTACGGTACAGCGCGCCCAGCGCAGCTGAATGTCCAGGCCCTGGCGGGCGCGTGCCCGGCGCAAGTCACTAATACATCCCTGATTAACGGGTTCGTTTACAAGGTTGATGTGGCTTTGCCGCCCGCTCCCGGGGGATGCATTGAAGATTTTCTCGACAAAACTTACTTCCCGATTACGTTGACCTACAACGGCGCGCCCATTGGGCCGTTTTATGTCCCGGCTGATCTCGGAGGTCCGGTGCTAAACTTCACACCACCCGGCCAATCCATGCCGATGATCGTGTACGTGAAACCATAAGTGCGGATCGGCATAGAGCGCACCATGCCGTCAAAGTAAACACGGTCATTCGCCGCCAGATGCTTCGCTCGAGTGTGGAATTACCTCAGTTGTTGAACCGCCGTAATTCATCGCGTGGCGTTTAACTGACGCGACCCTTCAGGACGTCTTTTTGAAGGAGATTATGTTTCCTGGCTGCCACGAATTGGGACAAGTTGTCACTTTGCGGTTACATCACCACCGCAGACATCCTGGTCAAGCCCTAATGGTACCCTCGTTTCAGTTTTTCAGGTACTTCCGATTCACTTGGTTTCGAGTCAGGTCGTCACATGGCGATAGATCCTCATACTAAGATGTTCCTGGTACTAGAGAATCGCGCCTCCAAACGAAAAGAATAGATCTTCGTTACACGCAGTACTGTGACGAACTGTCTTCTTTTAAGCAGCGAGTCGTCCTCTATTATCAATTCGTTGCAAAGGGCACGAGCGTGCAAAGAACGCTGCATGACTTGCGTCTATCAAACGGGAAAACCAATGCGTATTGCGATCATCTTAGTCGCGGCCGCCAGCTTGGCTTATGGTCAACATCACCCCAAGCTCTCCGCGGAACTCGAAGGTCTGAACCCGGAAGGGTCTGTGATGGTAATCATCCAGTACAAGCAGACGCCGGAGCAGCGCCATATTGATGCCGTAGTCAGCCGTGGCGGCCGCCATCTTGGAACGCTCGGTTTGGTGCATGGAGCTGTATTCTCCATCGCCGCCAAAGCACTCGCCGAATTGGCCAACGATCCCGAAGTTGTACTTATAAGCCCGGATCACAAACTGGCGGCCATGGACGTCGACGGTACGCCAGCCTCGTCGTTCTCGACGCTGGGGGTCAACACACCCGACTACGGCTGGATGGGCCTTCTTGGCCTGAGCTCCCCTTCCGCGCGGACCGCCTACGATGGAACTGGAATCGGCGTAGCCGTCATTGACTCGGGAATCGGATGGAGCAACGACTTCAACTCGTTTCAAAGCGGCAGCCGCGTGGTCTACAGCCAGAGCTTTGTGCCAGGCGATTCGAGCACGGGCGACGCCTATGGCCACGGTACCCACGTCGCGGGCCTGGTAGCGGGCGATGGGTACAACTCGCGGAACTTCGCTTCCAGCTATGTGGTCCGTGGTCTGGCTCCCAACGTGAATCTGATCAATCTTCGCGTGCTGGACCAGAACGGCTCCGGCACCGATAGCTCTGTGATAGCCGCTATTCAAACAGCCATCGGACTGCAATCACAGTTCAATATCGGGGTCATCAATCTGTCGCTCGGCCGGCCGGTGTCATCTTCCTATACAACAGATCCGCTCTGCCAGGCGGTGGAATCGGCCTGGCAAGCAGGCATTGTAGTGGTGGTCGCGGCGGGGAACCAGGGTCGCAACAACTCCGCCGGCACTGCCGGTTATGGCACCATCACCGCGCCCGGAAACGATCCTTACGTAATTACGGTGGGCGCAATGAATACCGAAGGGTCCCTGTCGCGCTCGGACGATAAGATGACCACCTATAGTTCCAAGGGCCCTACGCTGTTCGATCAGGTGGCAAAGCCGGATCTGGTGGCTCCCGGTAACCGGATGTTCTCGGTCCTGGCTAAAGGAAGCACGCTGGCTCAGGAATATCCTCAGAACATCGTCTCCTCGTCCCTGGTCAACATGCTGCCCGGATTCAGAAGCTACTACTTCCAACTCAGCGGCACCAGTATGGCGACTCCCACAGTCAGCGGCACCGCAGCTTTGCTGCTGCAGCAGAATCCCAACCTGACACCGGATCAGGTGAAGGCTCGTCTGATGAAGACCGCCGACAAGACTTTCCAGGCGGCCAGCTGTCCCGTGGGCCAAAACTGTACGTCCCAGGCTCAGATGATGACCACCGCCACCGACGCGGTCACAGGCGTTACTTATACGACCTACTATGATGTTTTTACAGTGGGCGCCGGATACCTGAACGCAGCGGCGGCACTTGCCAGCAATGATGTGGCTCCAGTTTGGGAAACGGCGGCGTCTCCCACTGCTACCTTCAACCCGTCTACCAACGGAGTAACCCTAGTGAATGGATTGAACGTGATCTGGGGCACCAACGTGATTTGGGGGACGAATGTAATCTGGGGGACCAGCGTTCTCTCAGGCGCGAATGTGATCTGGGGTACCAACGTAATTTGGGGAACGGGTACCGCCAATGCCTTAAACGTAATCTGGGGCACTAATGTGATTTGGGGAACGGGAACAGAAGCCACGGAATCCAGCTCCATAACTCTTGAAGGAGAGAAATAGGCTCACTCCAGCTAAAGGGCAAGCTAATGAAAGGGTTAGAGTCGTCCGATATATGAACACTATAATCTCAGCCAGCATGAACAACAATGTATTTCGCGCTACCGATGTCCTTGTAAGCCGGAGCTCTGCAATTTGGGGGACATCGGCGACCTGGGACACGAACTCAACGCTGGCTTTCAATGCCATCTGGGGCACTTCCGCCCGGGGCACTTCCGCCATCTGGGATGTTAGAACAGCCAGCGTAGGTGCGAAAGCCATTGCTATTAACGGAGAGCAATAGAACTCCATGAAGAGGTTCGGGTGAAGCCGCTGCGTAGTCTTGTAAGCGCCTTTATTGGTGTGGTTACAGTCTGCGGGCTTCTGGCTGCGCTTCAACTCTTTCCAACAACCGGCCACGGGCTCTCCGCACGTTTTATTTGTTATCTGCTGCTGACATTACTTTCCTCAGGCCTAAAAGTACAACTCCCGGGCGTAACAGGGACGTTATCCGTCAGCTTTCTGTTCATCCTTGCGGGCCTGGTTGAGCTTGGCCCTTTCCAGACCATGGTGCTCGGTACCGGCTCCGCTCTGGTTCAAATTTATTGGCACGCTAAAAAGCGGCCGCCGCTCTATCAAGTTCTGTTTAATCTGGCGGTGATTGTGATCGCGATTCGGTGCACGGAGGCGGCCTTCCACTCCCCGATCGCTGAAGCTTTAGGAGGCAGCCTTCCCGTCCGGCTGTTGCTCGCGACCGTTACATACTTTTTTACCAATACATTTCCGATTGCCACCGCGATTTCTTTGACAGAAAAGCAAAATCTCATCAAGGTCTGGCACGAATGCTATGTCTGGGCCCTCCCCTACTACCTGCTGGGAGCAACTCTGGTCTGCCTCATCCATTGGGTGAATCAGAATCTGGGCTGGGAGTTTTCCCTACTGGCCATGCCGGTTGCCTGGGCGGTTTATCGCTCGTACCGGCTCTACATCGGCCGGCTAGAAACCGAGAAGGAGCGGGTTGAGCAGGAGAAAGCTCACGTCGAAGAGATGAATGCTCTTCACATCCGTACTATTGAAACGCTCGCATTGGCGATCGAAGCGAAGGACCAGACAACCCACGAGCATCTCCGGCGAGTACAGTACTATGCGATCGAGATCGGCAAGGAGATGGGCCTTAGCGAAATGGAACTGGAAGCCTTGCGTGCGGCTTCCTTGCTGCATGACATCGGAAAGCTGGCCGTACCGGAGCACATTCTCACGAAGCCGGGCAAGTTGACCCTGCAGGAATACGAGAAGATGAAAATTCATCCCTTGGTGGGCGCCGAGATTTTAAAGCAGGTCAATTTTCCATATCCCGTAGCCCCCATCGTGAAGGCTCACCACGAAAGATGGGATGGAACCGGCTATCCAGTCGGCTTGAAGGGAGACGAGATACCACGTGGCGCCCGCATCCTCTCTGCGGTGGACTGCTTGGACGCCCTGGCGAGCGACCGCCAGTACCGGCGCGCTTTGCCCCTGGATCAGGCGATGGCGTTCGTCCTGAACGAATCCGGCACGGGTTTCGATCCGGAGGTCGTCGAGATACTCAAGCGGCGCTACCGCCAGTTGGAGGGAGAAGCCGCCCAGCTGAATAAATCCGCGGCGAAGCTATCCGTTGATGCAAGAATCGAACGCGGCAACGCTCCCGCCGCCGGATTCGAATCCGGGGCCATCGCAGGCCCACCAAGCGATTTCCGGTCGCAGATTGCGGCTGCGGGCCGGGAAGCGCAATCCACAATGGAACTCGTCTCCGAGTTGGGAAATTCACTCGGCATTGAGGAAATGCTATCCGTCTTGAACTCGCGGTTGACGCAACTCATCCCCTGTGATTCCATTGCCGTCTATGAACGCCAGGAAGATCTGCTGAGACCGGTGTATGTTGACGGCCGCGATCGCATGTTGTTCTCCTCACTACTGATACCTGTGGGAGAGGGGCTGTCAGGCTGGGTGGCCAAGCACAATAAGCCGATTCTGAACGGGAACCCTTCCGTCGAGCCGGGCTACCTCAACGATCCTAAGAAATTTAGCCTACTGCGATCCGCTTTGTCGGTTCCTCTTCAGGGGCAAGAAGGCACTGTGGCCGTGCTCACGCTGTATCGCGCTGACGCGGATGCTTTCGCTCCGGATCACTTGCGTATTCTCTCCGGACTCAGTTCCAAGATCGGTCTTTCGTTCGAGAATGCGTTGAAGTATCGTGCGCTGGAAGCGTCCGCAACAACCGATTATTTAACTGGCCTAACCAATCCGCGAGCCTTGTTTGAATGCCTGACTAACGAGCTCTCTCGCTGCGAGCGGCAACGCTCGCCGCTCACCGTGATGGTCTGTGACCTGGATGGCTTCAAACAGGTGAATGACCGGTTTGGTCACAATGCTGGCAACCGAGTGTTACAGGAGTTTGCAAAGGGATTGGCAAACCTCATCCGGGAATACGATGTAACGGCGCGCTTCGGAGGCGATGAATTTGTTCTGGTGCTACCGGATATGACGGCGGATGGCGCGCACGACAAGGTCCTGGCCTTGTCTGCCCTGGCTTCCGAAGTAGGCCGGATGGTTTGCGGTGAGACCTTCATATCCGCAAGCGTCGGCGTGGCGTCGTGGCCCGAGGATGGCGTCGACGGCGAAGAACTTCTGGCGGAGGCGGACCGGCGCATGTATGCCCACAAGAACAGCCGTAAACAGAAGCGATCCAGCGCTCCCGCACCAGAAGAACAAACCGCTGTGGTTCAGTGAGCCCGCGCCGTCAAAATCCGGTTTTGGCAAAACCGGCTTGAGCATCCCGCTAGGATCAAGAAAACAAGGATGATTTATCTGATAGGCTGATCCATTCTATCTGCCACTATCGGCTGCGCTCGCGTGGTTTTGGTACTCTCACCCGGACCTGAATTCCGCGAGCCTTAGCTGGCAAGACGCCTCGGAGCGAAACCTCAGATTTCTAAAGTCTTAACCAGAATCGCCGATGGAAAACGGTGTCCCGGACTACGCGAAGTGTAGCGGCTGTGATGGCCTCTCTAGGCCTTCTGCAGCTTATTTCGTCCGTCACGGCCTGGTCCTGGCCCCAACCCAAGCTGTTTGTTCTGTATATCTGCATGGCGGTCTTTTGCAGTCTGCTTCAGCTTAGAATATCGAGCGAATACAGCCCGCCACTTTCTGCGAACGTCCCGGTAATCCTGCTAAGTATCTTGCAATTAAATTTGCCTGAGGCGGTAATCGTTGGGTCGAGCGCCGCCCTGGTCCAGGGTTTCTTGAATCGGCAAACGCGCTCTCTGCGATGGCACTTTGTGCTCGGCATAGGTGTTGCCGCGAGCGCGATCGCCACCGCCGATTTTATTTACCGCTCGCTAGTTCCAAATTCAGTACAGAACCCGACGCTTCGACTGCTTGCGGCCTCCCTAACACTATTCTTTGCGAACACCTTCCCGGTGGCGCTGGCTAGCCGAGGGCATCCACAACCGGGGCTAGGACAGTATTGGAAGGATTCTTACTGCTGGCTGGTGCCTTACTATCTGGTGTCGGCGGCGGTCGCGAGCGCAGCGAATGCGGCTGCCACGGGTGGTGTTTCCCTTCAGACCATCGTCCTGGTGGTGCCGGCGGTTTATCTGGCGTACCGATACTACCGCGTTCAGAAGTCGAATCTGGAAATGAGAGCGAAGACAGCCGAGAACGTGGCGGCCCTCCACCTGCGAACGATTGAAGGGTTGGCCCTTGCGGTGGAGGCCAAGGACAGCTTGAACACTCGAGGGCACTTACGCAGAGTGAGGGTCTACGCCCTGGCCGTCGGTCAGGACCTCGGGCTCAAGGGGGACGAGCTAGAAGCGCTCCAGGCAGGAGCCTTGTTGCACGATATCGGGAAGCTTGCCGTCCCGGAATACATTCTCACGAAACCGGGCAAACTGACGCCTCAGGAATTCGCCAAGATGAAGGTTCACCCCATCGTCGGCGCTGAGATCGTAGAGCAGGTTCAATTTCCTTACCCGGTTGCTCCCATCGTGCGCGCACATCACGAAAAATGGGATGGTTCTGGCTATCCGTTCGGATTGAAAGGACCGGACATCCCGATTGGAGCCCGAATCCTGAGCGCTGTCGACTATCTGGATGCGCTTGCTTCAGATCGTGAATATCGCCGTGCCCTGCCTCTCGACGAGGCCATGAAACTGGTTGAAGCTGAATCCGGCAAAGCGCTTGACCCGGAGGTGGTCAACGCGCTCGGTAGGCGTTATCGCGAGCTCGAACAGAGTGCCAGGGCCATCGATGAGCGAGGCGTGACACTCTCCAAAAACGTTGTGGTGGAGCGCGGCCGCGCTCCCGACGCCGGGCTGGATTTGTGGGCACTGGCGGGTGTGCCCTCCGGCGGAGGTGATTATGTGAGGACTATCGCGGCTGCCGGCAGGGAGCAGCAGATGCTTCTCGCGCTCACGCAGGGGCTGGGTTCGTCCCTCGATCTCGATACTATTCTGGAACACATCGAAAGTGGCTTGCGCCCGCTCATTCCTTACCAAGCCATGGCGATCTTTGTCCCGCAAGGGGACACGCTAGTGATGGCCTATTCCACCGGTGAGGACAAGGCGATGCTCTGTTCCGAGGTGCGGGCCGGCGAGGGGCTGGTGGGATGGGTCGCACAAAACCAGCAACCTATTGTCAACGGAAACCCGACTGTCGAACAGGGACCTCGAGCCCACTTTGAAAACGGATTGAATGCGGCCCTCGCCGTTCCGCTCAACCGGAGCAACGGTCTTGCTGGGGTTCTTGCCTATTATCGGCGGGAACTGGATGCCTTCGATGCCGATCAGTTACGGATACTGACCAGCGTCGCGCCGAGAATCGGCACTGCCATTGAGAACGCCCTGAAGGTGAGGGAACTTCATGCACGCGCAAACATGGATTTGATCACAGGCCTGCCCACTTTACGCGCTATGATGCAAGCGCTCGACCTCGAGTTGATCCGCGCCAAACGGCAAAACCAATCCTTGGCCGTCATCGTGGCGCAATTCTACGGCCTCAGTTCGCTCCCGGGAGTGTCTAATTCTGACGTGGACTGCGGTTTACGCGAGGCCGCTCGGTTGCTTAAAACTGTTTGCCGTGAGTACGATCATGTCGCCCGAATTGGAGACGACACGTTCGCCATGATTCTTCCTGGAATGAAGCGAGAGAATCTCGGCGACAAGGTTGAAAAAGTGCATAGCGCGGTATTGACTAGCTTCGCGCTGTCGATCACTGACGGGACCATCCGTTTTGGAACCGGCTGTGCGCGCTATCCGGACGATGCCGACACGTCGAAACCGCTGCTGGCGATTGCTGAGGGGCGCAACGAAATACGAACTGGCACTTCTACGGAAAATTTACTAGCTATGCATGCGCACAATCGCAAGCCAACGGAATCCCCAGAAACCGCGGACACTCAGTTTGGTTTCGAGCAAAGCAGCGCCATGCGTCCCTGACAGTTTCAGTGTCCTGGGACACGTCGCCCATGCACTTCCCTCGCGTGCGCGCGTCATTTTGTCCATTCAGCTTGCATTCCGGATTAGATTCAGGCTCTCAGCGGCATATCTGCTTTGGCTCCGTCCCGTTATCGGAGTCGCTCATCAACCGCCGGCGCCCGAGGCCGCCCCTGCCTTGGAGAACTACAGCGAGAGTGGGCTGGTCTGGTAGGATCGCGCAGTCGAGGTGAGGTGATTCGCCAACTCTGTTTTACCGCGCGGCAGGAGCGCAAAGAACGTGCTCCCTACCCCAACTTCGCTCTCCAGCCCAACTCGGCCGCCTTGAGCCTCCACGATCCGTTTAGTTAGCGCCAAGCCCAGCCCCGCACCCTGAAACTGTTTCGCGACACCGGCGTCGAGTTGATGGAACTCTTGAAACAAATGCTGTTGGTCTTTCTGTGAAATGCCAATTCCATTGTCCTGCACCTCCAAACGAAACCATCTCTCCGCTTCGGCCAGTACGCGGACCGTGATCTTGCCCTTGGGAGGCGTGAATTTCAAAGCGTTCGACAGGTAGTTGAAGAGGACTTGCTTGAATCGAGCTTCGTCCAGGAAGGCATGCCGCCCCTCGGAATCGATTTCCGGCCGGAGTTGAATCTGTTTCTGCTGCGCCATCAATTCCAGCATCTGTGCCGTTCCGCGAATGGCCTGCTCCAAGTCGACCACTTCCGGGCGAAAGGTCATCTTTCCGGACTCCACCTTGGCGAGGTCCAGCACGTCGTTGATGAGGTGCAGCAGGTGATGCGAACCATCCAGGATCTCCCCGAGATATTCACGCTGGGCCTCGTTTACCGGCCCGGGAATCCCGTCGATCAATACTTCGCTGAATCCGGTAATGCTGTTGAGCGGCGTGCGGAGCTCGTGACTCATGTTGGCCAGGAATTCGCTCTTCAGCTGGGTGGCCCTCAGAATTTCGGCATTCTGGCTTTCCAGAAGAGCGGTTTTTTCGCGCAGTTCGGCCGCGGATTCTTCCAGCGCTGTTTGGGTGATTTCGCGAGATTGAACGGCCTGATAGAGGCGCGACCAGGCGAGGCGCGCCAGGATTAGAGATAGAATCGCGCCACACAATAAGCGCCACTGCGCTTCCCGCGCTCTCTGCCTTTGCTGCTCCGAGCGATTCTGCAGAAGCTCATACGAATCGCGGCGCGTTTCGTTGATGGCCATGCGGATCTTGTCCATAGCGGCTTTGCCCTTGCCCACCAGCACCTTCTTGCGGGCGCCTTCGAAATCGCCCGTGCGGCGCGCTTCGATGGTTTCCGCCATTTCCGAGAACTTGACGCGGACCTGCTCGTCAATGAGGTCCAGGTGAGTGTGCAGAGTGGGAAAGATATCCTGAACCGAGCGCAGTTCGGCCAGGAACTGGTTCGTGTCTCGAACTCCCGCCCGGTAATCGGCGAGATAGCTCGGTTTTCCCGTCAGTAGGTAGCCACGCTGGCCGGTTTCGGCGTTTTCGACGCTCGACAATACGCGTTCAATCTGGGTGAGCGACTGATTGGCGCGCACTACCCAGTCGTTGTCCCGCCCCCAGCGCACCAGACTCCACGCCGCAAAGCTCCACACCCCGATATACAAGGCGATGGCAACAAAAAAACCCATCCGAATTTTCTGCGGGAGCGTGAGACCGAGGCGGGTTTTTCGGGGAGGCGTGGCCTTAGCTTCCATGGGAAAGGGACGCTGTTAGATGCCCCACCAGCCGGATTATCCGCATGCTCACGTCCTCGGGGTCGAACGGCTTGACGGCGTAGTCGTTAGCGCCGTAGGCGAACGCCATACCGATGTCATTTTGCTGTTGCCGCACGCTGAACATCAGGATCTGAAGCGTGTGATTCCCCTGGACCTTACGGATCTCTCTCAAAACCGACAAGCCGCTCATCCGGGGCATGCCAATATCCAGAACCAGCACATCCGGCGAAAGCTTACGGACTGCATCCAGCGCCTCCTGCCCGTCACGCACAGAGAACGTGTCCACGCCGAGCTTAATCAGCATGGGCGCCAGGAGCGAATGAATTATCGGATCATCATCGGCGATCACCACCAGCGGTTTCGAGTTCCGCTCCACCGCCGGGGGAAGTGGCTTGGGTCTCTGGCCGATCATCCGCCGGGCGCGGCACAGCAATTCTTCGGAGTCCCATGGCGCCATAACAAAATCCACGGCGCGATCGAGCAGCGCCAGTTTGGAATCGAGCAAGGCCGTTCGGGACGAGATCAGTAGAACGGGTTTTTCCAGCAGTGGTTGGGCTGCAACGGATTCCCAGCACCGGATCCCTTCCTCGGTACACGTGTTCAGAATGATCAGATCGTGCGCGCGCATCGCGTCCATGCCCAGGCCTTGGGACAACGCTCCCAGGTCGCGCGCGGTGGCGTGAACTTGATCGAACGCGGCGCGAACCCGAGCCGCCTCGCTATCACAGAAGCCGATCAGCCCGACCTGCTTGGATGCCAGATTCTCCACCAGGTCTTCGGGAACAGACGGTTCATCCGCGTTTCTTATGCCACGGGCGAAAAGCTCACGAATGTCCGCGAAACGCTGGACCACCTCCGGTTGCGCTTGCCCGTAGGAAGCTTCCAATAGATCGTCGAGCTCCCGCGCGCGCTTAGTAATCTCGGGAAAGCCAAGCGTGCCACCCATACCGGCCCAATGGTGGACCACGCGGCGCATAGCCTCGATTTCGTCGCTGCAATCTGTTTCGACGTATCGGTGGCTGGCTTCCGCACCCTCCGCCAGGAAGCTGTTGCGCAACTCGCGCAGAAGATCGTTCGGATCGGCGCTCTCGCGTGTTGTCGCCGCGCCGGCCTGTTCGGCGCGCTTCTCCAAATAACGCTGGATCTGATTCACGAACGTGCGCGTGTCGATGGGCTTGCACATGTAACCATCGCAACCCGCGGCTTTCGCTCTTTCCTCGTCGCCACGCATGGCATAGGCGGTCAATGCCACAATGATCGAGTCGCGCTTGGTTGGGTCATTTTTCAAGCGGCGAGTCAACTGCAGGCCATCCATCCCTGGGAGCTGGATATCCATCAGAATCAGACGCGGAGAGAAGCACCGAAGCGTTTCTAATGCCTCCGTGCTGTCACCGGCGGTGCGGACTTCGTAGCCCGCGTTTATCAATAGCAAGCGCGCTAGCTTCACATTGGCAGGGTGGTCGTCGATGATGAGAATCGCTTCATGCGCCATATCACTTTAGATCGGCAGGGGAAGCGCTCCCCAGCAGGCCTTTTGCCCCTAATCGCTTCATTCTGGGCGCCTGTGACCATACTCAAAATCGCCAGACTGCGCGCCCCACTGCGGCCGGACATTACACTACCGCGAGGTTCCCGGCGTTGGGATCGGCCACGATCTTGTCTATGTGTGCGGGAGAACTTGATTGGCGGATAGGCGAGAAAGAGGGTTATCCACTCGCCTACCCACCACCTACCCACCAACGAGGGGTTTAGCTGGTCTGGGCTGCAGCGGTCATGGTGCTGGCGATCTTGCTGAAGATCGTGCTGATGCTGGTCGCAACACCCGGCATGATAGCGCCCGCGGCAACCGCCACGAAACCGGCCATCAAAGCATACTCAATGAGGTCCTGGCCTCGAGTGTCCTTC
>DASYNU010000186.1:0-6466 GCA_036008345.1 Bryobacteraceae bacterium | reverse complement strand
GACCACAGGCTATGTACAGAAATGGTCGCCTGATAGTTCCAGACTTCGATTTGGATGAGTGGCTCTATTGTCGTACTGACCCAAACTTCATCCAACCTGATGGAACCGTCGATGCCGTGCATGTCCATTTCCGCTTTCCTGACTTGTCATCAAATAGGAGTAAGTTCAGCGAACCGTGGTACGTCCTGTACCCAAGAGCCGAGAATGGCGGCGATGCCGTAGTCAAATTCCGACCACGGGACACTCCAGCGACGGTCCAAGGGGACGGAAGAGATGCAGCGGTGCACCAGATTAGGACCGAGCACGACCCCGAGGATGACAACTACGGTCATTGTGAAACAAGGATCTACAAAGGCACAAAGCGGCTCACAAGAACAAACCAACTGAAGGATGGCCCAAGGGGCAAATTAAAGTTGGCCTTCTCCAAAATCATGACGCTGGCGCATAAAGCTGGAGACCCATTTCCTCCCGAGGGATGGATCGATCCCGGCGGCTAGCCTAGCAGCTTCCCCGCAAGGAACTCCCGCGACCCACACACAATTAGCGCACTTCCGCTGGACCTCAATAAACCGATCAACCAACTCTTAGCGCACTACCTGACGGCGCGGCCAGCCACCAGCAACAAATACCAGCAACCAGCTACCAGCTACCAGCAACCAGCCCGCTAGAATAGCAACGTGCTCCACGTTCTGGTTTACTCCGACTCCCTGACCTGGGGAATCATCCCGAATACCCGGCGACGACTCGCTTTCGAACAGCGCTGGCCCGGCATTCTTGAAAAAAAATTGAACGATCTCAGCCAGCCTGTGCGGATCATCGAAGACTGCTTGAACGGACGCCGCACCGTCTGGGAAGATCCTTTCAAGCCTGGACGCAATGGAATTGAGGGCCTGGCGCAGCGCATCGAATCACAATCTCCGCTGGCTTTGGTGATCCTGATGCTAGGCACGAATGACTTTCAGTTCTGCCATCCCTATAACAACGCCTGGTCGGCAGGCCAGGGCGTTACCACCCTTATAAATGAGATCCGCAATGCGCCCATCGAGCCTGGGATGCCGATCCCGCCCATTCTTCTGGTCGCGCCACCGCCAATATCAAACCCTCAGGGACCGGTTGCGGCCAAATTTCTCGGAGCAGAAAAGAGGTGCACGGGTCTGGCGGACGTTTATCGGCAGGTCAGCGCCGATCTGACGTGTCACTTCTTCGATGCCGCGAGCGTGACGCCTTCCAGCCGCGTGGACGGGATACATCTGGATGCGGATCAGCACCTCTCGTTAGGACGAGCATTAGCGGACGCCGTCGCTCCCATTTTGCCGGCCGCCTGATGACCCAGCCTGGAGAACACCCGCGTCCGCTTGAGGCATTCTGGCGCACGCTCACTCATTTCGACCGGAAGCAGATCAATCTATGGATGGGCTTTCGCAACGCCCTCGGTATCACGCTGCCTCTTGCTATCGCGGTGGAGCTCGGTAATCCAGGCAGCGGACTGGTGGCCGCCACCGGCGCGCTGAACGTGGCAGCTGCCGACGGCGAGGATTCGTATCGGAAGCGCGGCGCGCGCATGCTGACGTCAAGCATGATCGGTGCGGCTGCCGTACTAATCGGAGCTCTGTCTGCCGGGAACGATCTAGCCGCGGCCTTGGTGGGCGTCCTATGGGCCTTCGCCGCCGGATTGGTGGTTTGCCTCGGGACGGCCGCGGCCGACATCGGCATGATCAGCCTGGTAGTTTTTGTCATCTACAGCAAGCAGTCCATGACTCCTCAGCATGCGGCCTGGGCGGGATTGATCGCACTTGGCGCCGGCCTATTGCAAACCGGGCTCTCCATCACGCTCTGGCCTTTCCGAGGCCACCAGCCCGAGCGGCGAGTGATCGGCGATTTCTTTCTGGAGCTGGCCCGCGTGGCTACGCTTGCGCCGGACCCCTACGGCGCACCCCTGGCCAGTTTGCAGAGTACGAGCGCGCAAGAAGCGCTTTCCTCGCTATCCAATGATCACCGCGTGGAAGCTGAGCGCCTTTTCGCGCTGGTCAGCCAGGCCGAGCGTATCCGGCTTTCCCTGTTCGCTCTAGGCCGGGCCTTGGCTCGCGCGCGCCGCGAGGAAGGCGGCGATCACGCGGCGGCCATCATCGAGCCGTATCTAGAGCGCGCTTCCAATGTGCTCTCCGTGATTGGCGGTTCCCTCAAGGACGAGCCACTCCCGGATGCCTCCTCGGCGCTGCTCAAGGAACTGGAAGATCCTGCAGTCCCCCTTCGCCTGGCCGAAGAACGCTCGAAACAACTGGCCATCCATCCGCATCTTTGGGAAGCCCGGATTCAGATGGACGGTTTAGCGGGTCAGTTACGCGCCGCGGTGGAACTTGTCAGAAGCACAACTCCAACCGGCGAGGACGACTTCGCGGTCCGGGAGGCGCGCACGCCCTGGAATCTGCGGCTCAGCAGTTGGGTGGCTACTCTGCGGGCAAACCTGTCGCTCGATTCCTCCGCCTTCCGTCACGCTTTTCGCCTGGCTATTTGCATCGCTATCGGCGACCTCATCGCCCGCTCTTTTTCTCTGCCTCGATCCTACTGGCTGAACATGACCGTGGCGCTGGTGCTCAAGCCCGACTTTGGCAACACCTTCAGCCGCGGCGTACTCCGGCTCATCGGCACCTACGCCGGATTGATGCTGGCGACGGTGTTGTTCCATTTCACCTTACCCTCTGCCGCGGCACACGTTGCATGGATCGGCATCCTGGCATTCGCCATGCGCTCCACGGGACGCGCGAATTATGGGCTTCTGGTTACGGTGCTGAGCGCCCTGATCGTTTTTCTGTTTTCTCTCAATGGCGTGACGCCGCACGATGTGATCGCCAGCCGCGCATTGAATACTACCATCGGCGGAGCATTAGCGCTGGCCATTTACTGGATCTGGCCCACCCGCGAGCGAACCCAGGCACCTCAAGCCATGGCCAGTATGCTGGACGCCTATCGCCTCTATTTCCAGGCGGTTGGCCGCTCCTACATGGATGGGAGCGCCGTTGATCCGCGACAGCTCGACCGGCTTCGCATCAACGGGCGGCTGGCGCGCTCCAACCTGGAAACATCGGTGGACCGCTTGAGTGCTGAGCCGCTCGCCGATCCCTCCCAACTACGCGTAGTCAACGCCGCGCTGGCCAGCTCGCACCGCTTCATCCACGCAGCGATGGCGCTCGAAGCTGGATTGACCTCAGGCGTACCAGCGACTGCAGACGGTGCCTTTCAAACCTTCGCGCACGATCTCGAACTGACGCTCTATTTGCTGGCGGCGCGCCTGCGCGGATCGGCAATCGCCCCTGAGAGCCTGCCGAACCTGCGGGCTGACCACAACCGCTTGGCCGGCGCCAATACGGGGCTCCTGATTGAAGCCGACCGCATGACCAACAGCCTGAACACGCTAGCGGCGCAGCTTTTTAGCTGGACCCCTTGAACCGGTCGCTTACGCTCGCGGCTCGGAAAAGCGTTACCGAACCGCGACCGTGAGGAAGCCGGTGCTTTCCCCGCCCACCCCTTGACATTCTACCTGAGCAAGCGTATCATTCCCATAGAATGTCTACCCAGGAAGATCGCGACAAGCTGGAGCTGCTGCAAGGCACTCTCGACATGCTCATTTTGCGGACGCTCCTGTTCGGCCCCGCGCACGGCCATGCCATCGCGCATGCCATCGAACGCGGGTCCGAGGATGTCCTCCAAATCGAGCACGGCTCGCTATACCCGGCCCTGCATCGCCTGGTGAGAAAGCGCTTCATTGCGGCCAAGGACGGACTCTCGGAAAACAACCGGAAGGCGAAGTATTACAGCCTCACCGCGAAAGGGCGCGCGCATCTGACGTCCGAAAACTCCAAGTGGGAACGTCTGGCGCAGGCCATCGCACGCATCATGCGGCCCACCGGAGAAGAGGGTCAGCCATGAAATTCCGGCGCCGCCGCGAAGAGAGCCTGGAGGACGAGATGCGGGATTATATTGACCGTGAAACGCAGTTGAACATGGAAGCGGGCATGCCGGCCGATGAAGCCCGATACGCCGCGCGGCGCAAATTGGGAACCACAGCATTAGTGAAAGAGGACACGCGCGCGGCGTGGGGCTGGACCTGGCTAGAGCGGCTGTGGCAGGATCTGCGCTACGGCTGCCGAACCATGCTCAAGAATCCAGGCTTTACGCTGGTGGCGCTGATTTCGCTCGCCATCGGCATCGGCGCCAATTCGGCCATGTTCAGCCTGGCCGACGGACTGATTCTGCGGCCGCTTCCTGTGCACCACCCGAGCGAAGTTGTTACGGTGGGCTATTCCTCCGAGGTCGGCCACTTCGGTGGCATCCACGCCTCCTATCGCGACTACGTCGATTTTCGCGATAAGAGCAAAAGCTTCAACGGCCTGGTGGCGTACACAATTAGCTCATTCGGATTCAGCGCCGTGGCGGGCACGCAATCGCAGATGAAATCGGGGATGCTGGTGAGCGGGAATTTCTTCCGCGTGTTGGGAGTGGAGCCGGAGCTGGGACGTACCTTCCGTGCTGAAGAGGATCAGGTGCCGGGACGGGATGCGGTTGTTATTCTTGGCCACGATTTCTGGGAGAAGGAATTGTCCGCGGACCCGGCCATTCTGGGGCGAAGAGTTTTGTTGAGCGGGACCGAATTCACTGTCATCGGTGTCGCGCCTACGCGATTTACGGGAATGGATCAGTATTTTCATCCGGCGTTCTATGTTCCGGCCGCGATGTGGCCGCGCTTCGTGAGCGATCCGAAGGATCGGCCTTTGGAGCAACGCGATCAGCGCAGGCTCACCGTCAAGGGACGCTTGAAACCCGGCGTGACGGTTGAGCAAGCTCAGGCGGAAATGACCGTGATTGGCAAAGCTCTGGAGCGAACCTATCCGGATACAAATCGAAATCGCAACTTGGTGGTGAGGACTGAGTTCCAGACCAGAATCGACCAGTCGCCGCCCGACGCGGTGATCGCGGGGATGCTGCTTCTGTTGGCGGGCGCGGTGCTCGCGGTGGCTTGCGCGAACGTCGCGGGTCTGCTGTTGAGCCGGGCGCCGGTGCGCGCTCGAGAGATTTCATTGCGTCTCGCCATTGGCGCCGGGCGCGGGCGATTGATACGCCAGTTGCTAACGGAAAGCTTCTTGATAGCAATTGCGGGCGGCCTCTTAGGGATCGGGATCGGATATGCCAGTACGGGTTTTTTCAGCCGGTTGGTGCCTCCGAACGATCAACAGGCTGGGATCTCGGTTCAACTCGATCAGCGGGCGCTATTGTTCAGCCTGGCTGTCTCATTGATAAGCGCAATTCTGTGCGGGCTGGCGCCGGCGATCCAAACCACTCGCACGGACCTCATCACCTCCCTGAGGACCGCCGGCGCCGACACTCCGCATCGCTCGAGATTGCTGGGCCGCAATGCGCTGGTAGCCGCGCAAGTGGCGCTCTCGATGGTGCTGCTGATGATATCGACTTTCGTCTACCGTGCCTTCCGCATGGATCTTGCAGCCGGACCTGGATTCCGGACGGATCATTTGCTGATGCTGACCTTGGATCCGTCGCTGGTGCGCTACAGCGACGAGCAGAGTCAACAGTTTTACCGGCAGCTTTCCGAGCGGGCGCTTTCGACGGCGGGCGTGCGATCCGCCACGCTGGTCTCCGGAGTGCCGATGGACGGTAACAACCTGGAGTCATTCACGATACTGCCGGAGGGTTATCAGTTTCCGAAAGGCCAGGAAAATGTCTCGGTTTTCGGAAATACGGTTGACGAGAATTTCTTCGAAGCGGTGAATATCGGCATCCTGCGCGGCCGTGGATTCCGCGCTTCGGATTCGGCGAGTGCGCCGCGCGTGGCGGTTGTGAATGAAGTATTGGCCAAACATTACTGGCCAGATAGGGATCCCATCGGAAAGCGCATGCGATTGGATAAAGGCAACGATGGTCCCTGGGTGGAGATTGTGGGCGTGGCGAAGTCCACGAAGTACCTGTGGATCGCCGAAGGGCCTACAGATTTTCTTTATGTGCCGTTTGCACAACGTCCCAGTCAGCAGATGACGTTGCTGGCGCTCTCCGCCGGCGATCCGGCTGGTCTCGCGGAACCCTTGCGGCAAGTGGTCCGGACGCTGGATACCAACCTTCCGGTGTTTGGCGTGAGGACATTTGAGGAGTTCTACCGTTTTCGCGCCGTGAGTCAACCCAACCTGATTATTCAAACTGTGGGCGCGATGGGAGTGATGGGTCTGTTGCTCGCGATGGTGGGGCTATACGGGCTGGTGGCGTACGCGGCTACCCGGAGGCGGCGCGAAATCGGAATCCGGATGGCCATAGGCGCCGGCCGCGGCACGGTGTTGCGAATGGTGCTGGGGCAAGGTCTGGTCCTGGCACTGAGTGGGATCGGCGCTGGATTGGCGGCCAGCGTCGGCGTGGAACGATTGTTGAACGCGATGTTAGAAAGCAATGGAACGGATTTCGTCAC